>NZ_JACJOR010000589.1:0-2533 GCF_014695615.1 Leptolyngbya sp. FACHB-711 | reverse complement strand
GTGGTTTGTCCTGAAGAACTGGATGCGACAGCGATGGGATGAGTTTGAAACCTTTCGTGATTGTGTCGACGCTGCTTTCAAAAACTGCCCTAACGTGATTGCGTAGCGCTATAGAGATATTAAATAGCCTAATCCAAGGTTGAAGGAGACAGAAAAAGATAAAGGGTTGAACCAGCAGTTGTACATTGTTGAAACGCCGTTTCCAGCCCTGCGCCTCCTGCCAATCGGGATGTTGCTGCAATCGTGTCAGGAGATCATGTTGACCTTCATCGATCATTCCAGGCGGTTGAGCACCCAATCCGTAGAACTGCAAACTCAGCATCGGATAGACACTGAAGACTATCTCCCACCATCGTTCGATCTGCTCATAGTGCGTGAGTCGGTAGTCAGCCCATCCCAACTCATTCTTACACTGCTTGAAACCATATTCTATCCACGTTCTCAACCCATAGAGATTGCCAATGAACTCCGGGTCTTGTTCAGCAGACAAGTGGCTCATCACCATCCAGGTGCTGTTGGCAGGCAATAAAGTAGGGTCACTCGTCAGCGTTCAGTATCACCACTCGAATCGCTGACCAAAGACGATTTCTTAGATATATCTGGTTTGCGTTTCACCATTAGCAAACACTCGCTCAAACGCTCGCCAAGCACTGTAGCTAATCTCGGCTTCTTTAGGCATCCACACGCCATAATTAGAGCGAATCGCCATAATCCACAGCAACTTCAACTCGTCGAGCACAGTCAAAAAGGGATGGCTCTCCCCGTAGAAACTGTCTGCCCGCACTAAGGAAAAGTGAAAGCCAAAATCTAGCAGTTCCTGAATGATTTTCTCGGCCAGTTGGAGTCTGGTTTGATAAACATCCTCTGCTTTAAGGCGACGGCGGGGTTTGAACACTTTGAACAACAAGGGAAAGGTGAGGTCATCCAGCACTCCATAGGCATTCACAGAAACCATGCCATTGTCCACTTTGCCAATGTATTGTCTGTCCACGTAATCGGTCGTTTTTCCTTTTTTGCGGTCTCCGGTGTCGTCAAGGACGAGGACAATCGGTTGTCTCTGGATTTGCTCGAGAATCAAAGACAGACGTTGGTAGCGCAACGCGCCTACCTGCCAAGGGGAGTGGGTTAGGAAGTGGTGCAGCACTTGGTCATTCGGCAAGCCCCCGGTTTTGGCAATGGCAGGTAAAGATTTGCGAGGCAGAGGAGCGACCAAGCCGAGGTGCAAAGAGGTAAATGCTTCAAAACTGCGGACATCGCTAAAGAGATGTTGGTAGGCTCGACGATAGTTGTCGACAAAACGAACTGTGGATTGAGGGAGGCGAGGTTCAACCATCACAGGCACCTCAAGCAAGAGCATCTATTCTGATCTTACTCTCGCTAGAGTGATGAAACAGGGGTATTATAAAAAGTACCTTGGATCTATTAGATGTACGATCGCATCAATCTAAAGTACGAGAGGGTTGTTAAGTTTATTAAACGATTAAATTTATTTAACGAGTTTTATCCAAGCTTTTAAGAGAAGCGTAACGAATGAGCGTAAAGGCTGCATCCGTTAAGTCCTCAATTTAATAGATCCAAGAATAGCCGTTGCCACTCCTGGAAAAGGATTTACGCAGGCATCAGCACGGTATCAATGATGTGAATCACTCCATTATCAGCAGCGACATCAGGGGTTGTGACTGTAGAATTATTTACCTTGACCCCTTTGGAGGCATCGATCGCCACATTTGAGCCTTCAACGGTTGTAGCCGATTTCAGCTTCGTCACATCCGCTGCCGTAACTTTGCCGGATACGACATGATAGGTCAGAATCTTCTTGAGTTGGGGAATGTCTTTAAGGAGTTTGTCTACTGTACCTGCGGGCAGCTTTGCAAACGCCTCATCTGTTAGAGGAAAGACCGTAAAAGGTCCCTTTCCTTGGAGGATTTCGACTAAGTTAGCAGCCTTTACGACAGCAACCAGAGTGCTAAAAGAACCAGCATTAACGGCAGTATCAACAATATCAGCTATGTGTTTTATCTAATTTGTTATCTTTTAACACTAGTTAGTATAACTAATTTATGTTCAAATTTATGTTTAATTTTAAAATTTAATGTAAATTGAGATTATTTTTTTAATTCGCTTTCTGATAATTAAAAAATAAAATTTGATTCACTATAATAATCCGTTAAGCGTAAATCAACTATCACATAAAATATTCTAATTAGCGCTGCTTTAATTAATACTGTTTCAATTAACGCTACAGCACCCACATTATTCCCAAATAGATTGCAAACATAGGGTGCAGAGGCTCTGCCAAGCAGATTGGGAAACTGTCGGAGCCTTTTATTACTCCAGCAACCTTTGTGACTGCTCATGCGATGATTGCGTAGGGTGCGTTAGCGGCAGCGTAACGCATGATTTCCAAAGCTCTGTTTAGTTGCCAAAGTAATAGGAACCATCGTCAGGACTCTTACCCCATTAGGGGGGCAAGAATTCCAGTCTTTAAATTTCTATCGAACTGAATCTAACTCTAGCAATTCTTGGGGCGATG
>NZ_JACJOR010000588.1:0-1920 GCF_014695615.1 Leptolyngbya sp. FACHB-711 | reverse complement strand
GCTAAAAAGGCTTGTGTCACTTTAGCTTGAGTCGATGAAAGTTGAAGCAGATAGAGGCTTCCAGACAAATTCACCCAGAGAGCAAAACCCGCAACCAGTTGGTAGACATCGGAGGGTAGGAAGGAGCGCGTAGTCCCGCTTACCTTACCATTCCCTGGTTTTTGCAACACAATCAGAGCGAGAGCGTTCATTACGTAGACTCGAATCAAGATGCAATAAATGTGTTATACCTTTTTCCTAAATCATCACCTCCTCAGGTTACGAAAATGCTCTAGACTAAGCTATCAAATTCCTGTAGGACTATCACCTTCTTGAAATCAGATTTAATTTTTCACTCATTCTCTTTCAATTCAAAAAGCTGGATCTATTTCATCAATGCGATCGTGAATAATGCTGCTGCGACGAGTGAGGCAATTGTTCGTACATGGTTCCAGAAAGTCCAGTTTATTAGGTAGTTTGCCCAGAGGCTCCCGCCCTCGCTGCTGCCGGGTTTGACGATTGCTAGGGCATCATTCAGCGGCACGTTGAACATAATGGTCACGCCAAAACTGCCTACCAGATAAAACAAACTAGCAATTAGCACATAGCTTTCCGGCTGAGTCCATCTCAGTGCCGAGGCAACCGCCATAACCAGGCAAGTGACAGCCGTTCCCAGGAAAGCCGCCATAAACCACGGGTTAATCACCGCAGTATTAATGGCTTGCATCGCGGCAATTCCTTCTGCTGAAGGACGTTGAGCCAGTGCCCGCATGACGAAAGTTGAAAAGGCAAAAAACACGCCTGCGATCAGCCCACAGCCTAGTACTGAGAATAACTTTAGGGTGAACAGCCATTGATGTGACATTCTGTAAAACCTCCTTCTGTCCTCAACACGACTTTATCTTCCAGCTTAAGGAAACCATAGATTTCTTGACTATCAACATCTTGTGCAACTATCAAAATCTTGCGATGAGTTTTCACAACAGAGGCTGGGATGAGATAAAAATGAAAACAATCAAGATGATACGAGTTTGGTTAGCACCGTGAAATTCTCGATAGAAAATCAGGCTGAATCAAACTTCTTGCCGATCTGCAACACTTGTGAGGGAGCCAGGTGAAACGATCGTTGATTGTCGAGCCATAATTTGAAATTAAACGGGATATTTTAGGGTAGTTCACCCAGAGGTAGCCTGCATAAATCCTTCAACAGGTTAGAGAGAATTGATGGATGAACGCAACTTCTGGGGAGCGAACGATCAAACAGTCAAGCGCAAAGTGAATCGGAAGAACGGGAGCAGCAATTTTTTGTAAAGCTGAAAGTCAAATATTACAAATAAAAAAAGAGGGCTGCCTTGGTAGAGACAGGGCGATCGGCAGTAGTTGGCTTGCAACGGGTCACCAAACCTTTTGCAGTAAGGGCATTTGGTCGAGCACTACTGATAGTTGGGATAGTGCAAAATCTGCAGGGGCAATCGAAATAACCCTGCTACAAACTCAGAAATGCCATATTTGCGCTTCAGTGATTGCGGCAAGTCCTGCCAAGCAACAGGTACAAATCCCAGTCGCTGATAAAAGTTCACCAAGCGCTCACCCAAACATTCCAAGTACAGCGGCTGATTGGCTTGCTGTCGTAAATGCTGGCTCAGAAGCGTCCCCAGGCCTTTATTGCGCCAATTCTTTGACACTACCAAACTACCCAGCTCTTGGGCTCCTGGAAACGTGCGCAGTTGGGCACAGGCAATGACTTTCTCTCTGCACTCAATGACCCAAAACTGCTGCCAGCGAAGTTGGGTTGGATCAAGCAAAGCACCGATAACCAAACGACGAATTGTCCATGCGTCTTCTTGTCTTGCCGGACGTAGTACACAACCATCCGGCAATTGAGCAGGTCCACTCATGACTTCTTCCAGAATTTGACAAACCGGGTTGATGAGAGTGTGG
>NZ_JACJOR010000587.1:0-8523 GCF_014695615.1 Leptolyngbya sp. FACHB-711 | reverse complement strand
CCAAAAGGAGCGCGTAAAGGATTTCTAGCACCGTATGGATTTGGCACTAGAACTGTGCTGAAAGGCAATGTTGTTGCTGTTTTGGCAAAAAACTACAGCAGTTTATTTGCAGGCTTGGAAGCCCCAGTATATTTGTTTGAATGTGATAGTAAGGGGCAGTGGACGCAACAAGTCAAAATGTTGCCAAATCGTAGTTTTCCTAATGAAGCTGGATTTGCTTCCGTCGCGGTCTGGAATAACACAATTGCGGCAGGGGAGATTTTCGCAAAGAAGCAAGAAATTATTACAGGAGCAGTTCATATCTTAGACATCCCTAACATGAACTCTCAGTCGCCCAATTAAGCTTCAGTAGTAATTCTTGCGCGATTACTCGTTTGGTTTTTTCATCAGATTCTTAGTGTATTTTCAGGAGTACTTATGATAGATACAGCATTTTTGCAGAGTCTGGTAGTTACTGGTGGCGATGAGCAAAAGCCACCAGCTGGCGTTGATCCGAGTAGCCGCAATGTCTTTGTACAGATCGTTGGTTATTCTGATTTTGATGTTCAACAATTGCGGGATCAGATTCAGGAGAGGCGGCAGGTATGGATTGTCACTCACGGCTGGAATGCTAATTATCAAAATTTTGTAGAATTGGCAGACAGCCTGAGGCAGGCAAATCCAAACGACATTGTTTTAACTATCAATTGGACAGAAGCCTCTGGCTCGGGTTCTGCTTCCGTTGGAAGCATTGCAAATGGACTGGTAGATGGAGGCTACTATGTTGCTGCTAACTGGGTTGGTCCTGTTGCAACAGCAGTTGCGGGCTTATTGAAAGATTGGGGCATCAATCCTGCGGATCTTAATCTCATTGGGCACAGTCTTGGATCATTTCTTGTCGGTGAAATAGCTTGGGAACTCAAGAACGGGCAAGGGTTGGGGGATACGAAAAGCATTACTGTGCTTGATTCAGCGGCTGACTGGTCTTTCCTTCAAAATCGGACTGCTCTTCGATTTGCTGTTCCTGATGAATACAGAGATGAAGGCTACTACTGGTACAGGAGTAATGGAGAGAAGGTCAAACCTGGGGAAGATGATTTTGACTTTAGAGATGTTTCCTCATTCTCAAGGTCGCTTGTAGGACGATCTACTGTGGCTGGAAGTCTAGAATATTCTTCTAAAGTAGATGAAGCTATTCTGGTAGATTTTGGGATACCTGTAGTTGATGTCAACGAACCTTCCCAAAATATTGTTGCTAAAGGTGACGCTCAACATGGGGATGTCTATCGGTTGCTCAATAATTTGATTGATCCACAGAAGCCAGAACTAAAGCTAGCTGACAATGTTTTGAATTTGAATGATTCTGAGCTTGATAGTGACTTTGTTCAAAGTGCTTTTTCAGCCCTAATGTCTCCCTTAGTTGCTTTTGACAGGGTTTTAATTTCGGAATTCTCTACAGGAGGAGGTAGAGAAGAAGTTAAGCCGTTAGGCTTTTACGGGAAACTACAGGATTCATCTAAAACAGCCGACTACAGATTCTACGGAACTGAGGACGTAGATGTCCTACAAGTCGTTGAACTAGTAGGTGGACAACAGTTACAGATTAAGGAGCGATTGACCGACAAATTCAGAGTCATTAATGACATTAATCCAGCAAGCAACTCGACTGAGTATTTCTTGGGCAAAGGAAACGATATTCTTCGTGGTGGTGCTGCTCAAGATTGGATGCATGGGGAGGAAGGCGATGATGTTCTCAATGGAGGCGGAGGCGCAGATTTTCTATATGGTGGTGAAGGAGCGGATCGCTTAAATGGACAAGCAGGTGATGACACTCTTCGAGGCAATCAAGGCAATGACGAACTGCGGGGCGAGTTTGGCGATGATCGGCTTTACGGCGGAAACGATTCCGACAAACTGTATGGTGACGAGGGAAATGATCGACTCAGAGGTGGTGCGGGCAATGATGAACTTTACGGTGGGATAGGTAACGATAACCTGCGTGGTGGAGACGGTGACGATTTGCTAGTTGGGGTCAAAGTTGGCAATAATCTTGTTCCTGGTACGATCCCTCCTGGCTTAGAAGAAAAGGATAGATTGCTTGGTGGTGAAGGGGCTGACACCTTTGCTCTCGGTGATGCTAATCATGTCTATTATCTAGACTCTCCGGGTAGAACCTTTTCGATGGCTGAGGTTTATGACTTTGATCCTTCTGAAGGAGACAAGATTCAGCTTAAAGGCAAAGCATCCGACTATAGCGTGTTTGAAGATGATGAGGGCACATACATTAACCGCAAGCTTGACCTAGACGTTGTATGGCTTCAAGAGGTAGCCCCTGCCTTCAAAAACAAATTAACCTCAGTCAAACAACTCGTCCCTGAGCTTTTGGACTCTCTTCCGCAAACAAATCCAACAATGCGTTTTGGATTACATACCTTTACTGATCGAAAATATACGTTCAGTTATCGCTATCCCATCTATGACGATGTGATAGTCGATTATGTGGAGGGAGGTACAGATATGTATGGTAATCCTTATGAGGGATATCCAATTTACGATTACCAACAAGTTGGAGTAGAGTCTGGTACCTCAACTTGGACGTCTTCGATGTTTGACTCCACATTCTTTCCAAACCTAGAAACAGATTTTGAATTTAGAAAACTTCAGATGGAGTGGCTCGACGTTTACTCCCCTAGTGACTGGTCAGAAGACGGTTATGGGGAAAAAGAGATAGAGGATGGAAAAGGGGCACAACTTGATGCACTGTTTACGATATCTAAAAATGTTGATGCGTTCAAGTTAAGGAACTTCCGAGATGATGCTGCTCGTGTTGTGGTAATCGCTACAAATTCATTATTTCATCAAGCCGGCGATTTGGCTGCGGAAGTTAACGGTATTAGACCAAACGATGGCGACAAGCGGATTGACTCCCAGGGCAGCAAGTGGATTGACTCCGATGAAGATTATGTGTCAATTGCTCAGCTTCGAGAAGCTCTAAGCAGTGCTAGCATTGTGCCCATCTTTGCTGTCGGTGAGGATGTGAAGAGTGCTTACACCGATTTGGTTGCTCAACTTGGGATCGGAGCAGTCGTAGATTTATCTGCGACTCCTGAAAATATGGTTACCGCAATCTCAAATTCCATTGCTCAAACAACTGAAGATACGATTGCTTTTGTCAAAGGTAATTACAACCTGAATCTGAACAGTAGTTACTTTAAGTACGTGTAGTTTAGTGAAATTGGCATTCAGCAAGAAATTGCACTAGAAAGGAATCAAGAATTCACAATTTTCAGTGTTCACTTACTGAAGCGAAGTAAACTAGGACACCCTATTTACTTCGCTCAGCTTCATTCACCTTGTCAGTTGCACTATGCTCAGCGAAACGCTTCCGACCTATTTGTGGTTTGAGCCAACCAATACCTGTAATGCTCAGTGCCCGCTCTGTCCCACCGGAGCAAATCAGCTCTCCCGTGATAAAGCATTCTTGGACTTCCATCTCTACAAACGCATCATTGACGAAGTGCGTCCGAGATTGGTTTATTTCTGGAACTATGGCGAACCCTTCCTACATCCAGACATTTTTGCCATGTTTCGCTACGCTGCAGACCGAGGCGCACAGACTCACGTCAGTACCAACGGGTTTGTGTTTTACAAACTGGAAAATATCCAGAAGCTCATCGACTCTGGGCTGCATACCCTGCTCTTAGCGATCGACGGCATCGATGCTGAAACCTTCAACCGATACCGAGTCGGAGTTGATTTTGACAAAGTGCTGCGTGGACTTGCTTTACTGCTGAAACAACGTCCTGCCCACCTAGAGATCGTCTGGCAATTTATTGTCATGCGGCACAATGAACATCAAATCGAAGAGGCAAGGGCACTCGCCCAGCAGCTTGGCATTAAGTTTGCCCTCAAAGCCGTCAGCCTGGATATGCTGCCCCAGCAAGCTGACCCCGATCCCTATCTCCCCCAAAACTTGCACCTCAGTCGTTATACATGGCAAGGCGATCAATTAGTGCTGAAAGGCGGATTCCATCCCTGCTACTTCGTCAACGCCAGCTTGATGATTAACGCAGACGGAAGTGTAGCTCCTTGCCCCTTTGATGCCCAGGGATGGCTGACGCTTGGCAATGCTCACACTCAGACAATCCGAGAGATCTGGAGCAGTGAATCCATGCAACAGTTGCGCCATCGGCTTCAGCAGTCGCGGCAGACCTTTTCCCCCTGTAAAACCTGCTCTGTTGGCTCCACATTATTTGTGTAATTATTAGCTGCCTTATTACTATGCCCGTTCCCATCTCTGTTGTTCTAACCGTTTACAACCGTGAACACTACCTGCCCGATGCGATCGAAAGCGTTCTCAGTCAAACGCATCAGGATTTTGAGTTCTTAATTTGGGATGATGGGTCAACGGATCGCTCAGTCGAGATTGCCCAGTTTTACGCCGCACAGGACAAACGAATTCGCCTCATTGAGGCTGCCCATCAAGGGTTTACCGCCTCACTCAAAGCTGCGATTGCCCAAACAACGGGAACCTACTTCGGCTGTGTAGACAGTGACGATTTGCTTGCAGTCCAAGCATTAGAAGCGACAGCCGCCGTTCTTGACACTCAGCCGAGTGTTGGCATGGTTTACACCAACTATCTGGAAATTGATGAAAAGAACCAGATTTTAGGGTTAGGGCGGCGTTGTCAGATTCCCTATTCCAAAGAGCGATTGTTGACGAACTTCATGACCTTCCACTTCCGCCTGCTCAGGCGCTCAGTTTTTGAGCAAGTGGGAGGGATTGATTTATCTTTCCCCTGTGCCCAGGACTATGATTTATGCCTGAGATTATCTGAGGTAGCAGACATTTATCACCTGCAACACCCGCTTTATGCCTATCGGCTTCATGCAGGTAGTGTTTCACAACAAAAACGGTATGAGCAAATTACCTGTGCCCAGCGAGCCGTTGAGAACGCATTACAGCGAAGGGATTTGACGGATCGGTATGAACTTGATGTGGAACTGACTTGTCGCCTCAAACTGCGAGAGAAAAAGTTTGTTGCTTCAACTTGAGAACGATCTCTGTGATTGTTGCTGATGAATCATCCTGGAGGTAAAACTGCCGCAATTTTCCTTCAGGTAAAAGGCAGTTTCCTGAGTAATAAAGGTAAGTGCCCTCGTTGGTGATGTTCTAGACCTGTGGAAGGAAGAGAGAATGGAGTTATGTCTACCCCTAAACACTGCTATGGTTCTAGAACCCATTCTTTGTCCTGCTTGTCACAGTTCTAATGTGGTTAAACATGGTAAATCCTCTGAGGGAAAACAACGCTACAAGTGCCGCAATCCTCAATGCTCCCGCAGCACCTTTATCCAGCACTACTCCTACCGGGGCTACTTACCCGAAGTCAAACAACAAATTGCAGACATGGCAGTCAACGGCAGTGGCATCAGAGACACCGCTCGGGTGTTGGGAATTAGCCCCACAACAGTCATTGAAGAATTAAAAAAAGTCTCGTCTCCTGAAGTCAGTGAACCAACCGTTGCTGGAACAGTTGTCCGAACCTGAAACGGTCGAAGTCCTCCTGCAGCGAGCGGATGAGGCAGAGATGGATGAGATGTGGAGCTTTGTGGGCAAGAAAAACCAGCAACGGTGGTTATGGCATGCAATTGATCACGCGAGTGGTAAAGTGCTGGCTTACGTGTTGGCTGACCACACGGATGCAGCATTAAAGTCGTTGATGCAGTTGTTGACGCCTTTTGGCATTGAGCAGTTTTATACGGATGGTTGGGGCGGCTATGCTCGGTTGCTGGATGAAGACCAGCATGAGGTCGGTAAGCATTACACCCAGAAGATTGAACGGAAACATCTAACGTTACGAACTCGGATCAAGCGATTGGCACGCAAGACGATTTGTTTTTCGAAGTCGGAGTGGATGCATGATATTGTCATCGGGCTGTTTATCAACCGCTATGAATTCGGGCTCCCCATTTAGGGGATTCCACAGGTCTAGAACACTACCGCCTTGACATTCCCAAAAGTTTCGGGAATACCAAGTTGTATCTCCAGAGCAATGATAGTCAAGCGAAACATCAAGATGTTGAAGAAACTCCCTCAACGTCTTAATTTCCCAGATCTCAGCTACCTCCCTAACCTTAATCTGCATAGGAATGTACTTCTGACCTGCACCTAAAAGATACCACTTTTCGCTGGGAAGATCATCCCTGTCGCACTCGATATCAAAGTTAATTTGACTAGGCATTCATTTTTAGTCAAATTAAGTTCCGCTTGCCTTCAACTTCTCAGGATTAATCTTAAACGTTACTCGTGGCATTACTAGGAGATCTAGCCAGATAGTCCGTCTAGATCTCCTAGTAATGCCTTGATTTGAATTTGATGCTTGGGCTGGATCGTCCGTTGTCCTTTTAGCCAACGGGTTACCAACGAGCGATCAACCTGTAAAGCGTCAGCTAATTGAGCTTTGTTCATTCCCTTTGCATCCAGTGCTGCCTGAATGACTTCACCCGTTAGGGAAGGCGGTTGGGCAGTCATGCGAGCAGGCTTGTTCACAACTGGCGCGTGTGCTCCAAGTTTCTCCTGAATTTTGATTGAGGGCTTGATAATCACGATCGCTTTCAGCCAAATTGCCAGCCAGCTGCGAGGACGATAGCTAGAATCTACATCATCAGGCAATGCCCAAGCAGGTCTAATGCTTTCCGGGTAAGTCACCGGGTCAAAATTAATCTCCCAGCCTAATTCCTTGAGAGTCAGCAAAGCACTGTCCCACTGGTTGATCAGTTTAACGCGGCGAGTGCGATCGGCTTTGATAGTCTTCAGAAGATCCTTTGGCTCTAGTCGCTCTAGGAGCGTCTGTACTTCGTAGCGTCCATCATCTCGAATGCGGCTCATGATGGTCAGAAAGATTGCGAGCTTTGATGCGAGCCGCTGGCGGTAGGGATTAATTTGCAAAGTACTCTTTGCTAGATAACCATATTGAAAGAGAGCTTCTTTCGCACTGCCATCGCTTGCGTTCAAAAACTTCTCCGTCCAAACGCCAGGGCGAACCTTGATAAACAATTCATCAGGCTCACCTGCTTCATAAGCTGGAGAATTCGGCTGATTCGCATCCATCGTCAGTGACAGTTGACCTGAATAGCCTAACCCTTCTAGATTCCACATCGCACCCCGCTCAACGTTATATCGTTTTGTGCCAATGTTGATATTGCTAACGAGAACAGAAAGGCTACAAACTAGCTCCACTAAATGCCCAATCTTCTTAAGCTTCTGCGCGATTGTAATGTCTGTGCGCTTATCCCAGCCGAAAAGCCGAATTAAATCAGTGCCCCTTAGCCGAATTTGCTCTGCCCAAGGCTCTTCCGAATCGGTCGCATAGGAGGAGAAGATGAGAAAGACATACGCTGCTTCAGGACCAAATTGCTGAATAATCTCCCAGGCAGCCTGGCGGGGAACTAGCTCAATCTCCTGATTAGAAGAGCTCTGACGCACAATCTGGTGCTGAATAAAGCCCTCCCCTACTAGCTTCTTCCAGTATGGATACTCCCCATCCTCCCACTGTGAGTTGATAAGAGCCTGAGCACCTGTGAGGATCGGGTAGCCTGTCGCAACTCGTTCGACTTCAGTATCTTGGAACAAAGGTTCACGAGTCGCTGCATCATCGTGAGATTTGATTCCTAGGAGTTTATCGATCTCAGCAGCTGTATGCCCTGACAAATCCAGATGTCGTAGCCACTGACTTGCGGTGTGAAAGGCACAAGCACTGGTTACTAAAGACTCGCGCCATTCATCGCTGTCGGTCAAATCAGCCCCCGTTTCGAGCGATAACATTCCCACAACCGAGCAATCTGGTGGCATTAATCCTTCCTGTCGCCATTGTTCTAATCGAACCAGAATCCAGGTTGCAGTCTGTTCCCAAAATGCATCTGTCTTTAGCACTGACCGAAACCGCCGTTCTAGGCGCAGCATCGTCTGCTTTTGTAGGGCACCCAGTTTTTCAGTTTCGTCATACAAATTAATAAAATTTGCATTGTTCTTTCGAAGGGACTGTGCCAAATGCAATCTAAATTGATTAATCCCGGTTGCTACGTGAACCAGCACAAGGTTTAGAAATGATTTACCTGTCTTTAACTTCGCAGCATAATTCTGCACTCGCTGCTGATCAGGTGCAACTGTTCCCAGTTTGGCGGTGAGTGGCTGAGCTAGGCTCGAAACTGGGTTGAGAGTAAGTTCATTTGGCGGGGTCATAGATGCCCTAAAAAGCTTATCTACTTTGGCAAAGTGTACCTCTGAAGATGAAGAATTAAAATTTTGTTGCCCGACGTTGGCAACAAAATCAAGATCAATTCCAAGGTAAATAGTGACATCAGAAGCCATCTTCTTCTCAGATGGGGAGATTCAGCGATCGTCACTGCTATTGCCAATTGACATATTTAACTAGAATAGTGCAACTTTGCTTCTAGAATCGAATAACATAGCCAGCCTGCATAAGCAGGAATTTAAGACGTGTTGTAATGACACAAGTTTGGAACGTCCTGTTATCAACAGTT
>NZ_JACJOR010000586.1:0-6153 GCF_014695615.1 Leptolyngbya sp. FACHB-711 | reverse complement strand
CTACCGCTTTGGCACGTTTGTGAACGGTGATAGTACTGTGGCTGTCTGGGAGCCCTGGGAAGAATTAGACATTAGCATCAAAGCGACCCGCGTAGAGCCAGTCTTTGCGTTTAACCGGGTGTTTGTGTTCTGGACGGCATTAGACGAAACGGCAAAAGATCCATCTGCAGGAAGTGTGGTGGTTAAAGACGTACCCGATAGCGGTGGCAAAAAAGAAGTGTCTTCCTCAGTCGAGATTGTCAGAGAAATCAAGGTCTATTTTTCCTTCTACAACCTCAACAAACGCTGGACACAACCCCAAACCCTGAAAACGACGTTTAATGATATTGCAGAGTTAACGTTCCCAAACCAGTTTATTTCCGATGTGGAACTTTTCGTTGAGAACTCTACTAAGCTAAAGCAGGCTGCAACCAACTATACATATGAAAACATCCACATCACTGTGCGCTTTTACCTGAGTGAAACGGCTACTCAAGAGGGACGCAAACTCAATTACCGAGCGTTTAACCTGATGCCCGAGCTGTATTCGCAGAAGGCGACGCAGCAAACCATTGACAACCGGGGTCAGATCATGTTCAAAGAGCTTTTCCCTAATGAGTTTGTTGCCCCTAAAAAGATCGAAGATGCCAATATCGTAAAGCTTAACTACAGTGACAACTCAATGGATGGCCCTTGGTTTGCCTATAACCATAAGGGATGTGGCTTCTTGGTTAAGCCAGATGCGAGCGCACTATCCAGTAATACTCAGCTCGCCAGACCAAAAAACCTGCCTGGACTGCGTACAATGCCTGGTGCTCATATCACGGCTGCAGTACAGGTAGAGCAAGAT
Organism: Leptolyngbya sp. FACHB-711; assembly: GCF_014695615.1. Lineage (NCBI taxonomy): Bacteria > Bacillati > Cyanobacteriota > Cyanophyceae > Leptolyngbyales > Leptolyngbyaceae > Leptolyngbya > Leptolyngbya sp. FACHB-711. Next base: position 5,324 of record NZ_JACJOR010000586.1, on the reverse strand, counting down.
ATTTACTATTTTCTGGACAATCAGACCTACATCAAAACCTCTGCTGATCGCACAACGACTCCCACTGCCGAGCCTATCAGAAACCGATGGGGAATTGATGCCCCAAGCGAGATGGAAATCGGAGGTATTGTTGATTCGGCTTTTGTCATCAATGGTTGTAGCTATCTGACACTCAATGAACAGATTTACGAATACGATGGAGCGTCTTTTGATAGCTTGGTTAGAAAACCCTACGCCCTGTCAATACTGATTAGTAATTTGCCTAGCAATTGGAGCAAGATTGATGCTGGCTTTACGAATATCAATGGGGTTCACTTCTGGTTTAACAATGATTTAGGGGAGGTATTGCGCAGTGATTTTGGTACATCACAGGGCTCAATTCGTCACAGTTTTGGTCACTCTAGAGGCGACGCACTAGGCAGTGCAATCTTAGGAGCAGTTGTCTTTAATCGTGAGCTACATGTCATTCACAGAGATCCGATAACCAACGACGACTTGTATACCGTTTATACGACGATCGGCGACAACATTCAAAGCACTCAAAAGGAGCATACTACAGTTAAGATGGTTCTAGAAAGCCTCTTTGGCAGCTCAGTTGACAATGTTGAGCGTCAAGGCAATAAGTTGACCAACATGATGGTGATTGATGGGGGTATCTGGGTCGTTAACGCCAGTGGCGATCGCTACTATGTGAAGGATGGCAACAGCCAGGACTCAGCGCCAGGTCCTTTTGAGGGCAACCAGGATGACCAGAACTGGACCTCTGGCTTTAGCTATAGCGATGCAAATCACACTGTATACTACCTCGCTTTCTACAGTGAGTATGGTCGCATCAGCAACAACGGTAAAAGCTTTGCGAGAGCCTGGAGGAGAACGGGTACATCTAGTAATTATCAGTATGAGTCTGTAGACTTTGGTGGCAATAGTGGGTTGGATAGGGTTTTAGGGCAGTCGAACGATCGAATCGTCAGGGGTGAGCTTGACGAAGAATACGGCTTTGATGTTTCTACGCTCTACAACACAGATGTGACGATCACAGGAGCCTTTACCACTGCCAACAGTAACTACCTAATTATCATCACTGATACGAATACATTCCACCTGTTTGATAACACCCAGAGGCTCCCTGAAATTCTTGCCCAGTTGAAGGATAGCTCTGAAAGTAGAGATATTTTTGATCTCAGAGCATCTGTTTGTCTCGGCACCGCTCCTGTCAATGCAATTTGGCGATACAACCGAGTTGATACTGCTTTTATCGGTGCAAATAATTTGGGTGTTACCAACGCATTGTACTTATTCTGCGGCAACCAATACCTGCGGTTTACTCCTACAGCAGATGGCGAATTTAGCGGCACGGCAGACACTGGCTATCCCAAACAACTATCCACCAACAATGAAGGCTTTCCGCAATGGACACAGCTTGATGCAGCATTTACTTCGCCAGATCCTACTGCTGAGAGTCAATACATTTCCTATTTGTTTAACAACAGCACCTGTGCATATTACCGGAGTGACACAGCAGCGACTGGAACGACAGTAGGGGTTTGGGGAGTATTCCTAACAAACCTGGAGAAAACTCAGAAAGTCAATGCAGCTTACCTATCGGGTGGTAATTTATATCTGCTTGTCGATACTGAAGTTGGTGGTAAAAAAGGAACTGAATATTATCGCTACACTTTGCAATCGAGTGCTGGTAACAATGACCCGATTCCTCGCTACATCCATAATGATTATCCCCGTGCGTCTGTCAATTTTGACAATTTTATCAATGCAGCTTTTGTCTTAAATAAACACGTTTATCTATTCTCGGGCACGGAGTATTTTCGTCTAGGTGAAAATGTTCATGAACCTACCGAACTCAGTAAAAAGTCGTCAATTGCCGGTAGTTGGGGCAATATTCCCTCAGACATTCGAAGGTTTGGTCCTGATGCTGCGTTTCAGCATACTGATGCTAGTGGCAAGAAAACCTTGTATCTGATTCAAGGCGATCGCTCCATCTCTTATAACATGAGCGATGCGAATGAACCCAAACCCTACGAATTTGACAGCGTCAAGTACGAGATCATTCGTCTGACTTCTAGCACTGCTGAAGTACTTAATCAACTGCTGTTTGTGGGTGGCATTAAGAACCTGTTGCAAATGTCAACTCAGGAAATGGACGAGGTTCCGACCATCAGCTTTAATGATCCAAAACCGCGCAATATTCAACTGAACTCAGACAAGTTCGATACAGAACCGACAAACAACCACCTCGACTTTAATAGTGCCAACGGCATGTACTACTGGGAGGTATTCTTCCACGCTCCCTTCCTGATTGCACAGACCCTCAACACCAATCAGCAATTTGAGTACGCCAAACAGTGGTACGAATATATTTTCGATCCGACAGAAACCTCGGATTACTGGAAGTTTTTGCCCTTCCTGGCTGCTGACCCAAATGCGCTGATCTCTACCCTCAGTAATGACCTAGATGCCTTTGATGCCTTAACCCGCACCAAGAATACCGATGGGGATGAACACAGCCATAGTACGGTAATCGCTGCCCGTGAAGCGTTGTCAAGCCTTGCGGCAAAATTGGTATTTTATCAGGAAGTCTTTTTGGGTAAAACAGATATCACTTTTTACGAGACTTATGACCTAAAGCTGAAGACCGTTGCTAATATCAATGCCCTTGAACCAAATGGGAAGGGTTTAGTGATAGTTGCGAAAATCGGAGATTCTTATCACGTTCGCATTTTTGACAAACTTGAGCAAAGGGTCGTTGATAGGAGTGTGGATTTTTCAAACAATGAAACGCTGACTAGAGAATTACGTGAAGCGTTCAACACTCAGACACTCACAGCCACGAAAAAGGCAACACTTATCCACGACATTACATCAGCCATAGAGTTTAGCTATAAACTCGCCGACATTACCCGATGGTCTGCCTTTATCACTCTGGAATCTGCCATTGACAATCTCAATACAAGTGCCGCCACCATCAGTAGCAATAACCCGCTTTTGGTGAGGTGGCAAAGTGAAATGCAGGAAGTATTGGAGATTATCAAACAGCTTGATTATCGCATTGACCTGATGGGTAACTACGACGCACAACTCGCTGTTTATTTAGAAGATCCGTTTGATCCACATGCAATTGCAGCACTGCGTCCCCTGGCGTATCGTAAAGCGATCGTCATGAGCTACATCGATAACTTACTGGATTGGGGTGACATACTCTTCCGGCAATACACCCGAGAATCCATTCAAGAAGCAAGGATGCTCTACATTCTGGCTCATGACCTTTTAGGTGAAAAACCAAAGAACATGGGACAGGTCGTTCTAAGTCCCACGAAAGCCTACAAAGACTTTAAGCACTATACGGGCAATACAGGCAATGTTAAAGAAGACTACGACTTTTTGATTGACCTGGAAAACAGCTCTACAAGCAGTAGTATTGTCCCTTACGAACAGAGCCTGAGTTTTGCTGCAACTCAGTTTGATACCATTACAAATCCTTACTTTTTCATTAAGGAGAACGAACTCTTTACCGAGTATTGGACGCGGGTGGAAGACCGCCTTGCAAAAATTCGTGCCTGTCTGAACATCGATGGTGTGGCTCAACCACTGCCTTTGTTCCAGCCGCCGATCGATCCGATGGCACTGGTTGCTGCCGCGGCGAGTAAGGGAGGAATAGCAGCAGCAGCGATGGCAGGCGGTATGGTGAATGTATCAGATTACCGGTTTGATACGCTCATGGCGAAAGCCCAAGATCTGGCGGGCAAGCTAAAAAACTTGAGTGATACTCTGCTCTCAGCATTAGAGAAGCAAGACTCCGAAGAACTCAGCCTGCTGCAACATACGCAGGAGGAAATGATGCTCGATCTGGTTACAGTGCTAAAAGATCAGCAAATTCAAGAAGCAGAAAACTCCTTGCAAGATATGGAGACAAGCAAGCTTCGGGCTCAAGATCAGCTGAATCACTACACCAAGTTAATTGATGCTGGTTATTTGCCTGAAGAGCGTATTCAAATCGCGATGATGGGTGCGGCAGCCAGCGTGTATGGTATAGCGGTGTTAAGCAAGGTTGTTAGTGGTTTGTCCTATGTCCTTCCACAATTTACAGCCGGTCCCTTTAGCTTTGGTGTCACGTCCGGTGGGCAAAACGTTGGTGCTATGTTAGCTGAGTTTGGGGAAGCTAAAGAATCTTTGGCAGAAGGGCTAAGCATGGGTGGAGAGGCAGCTGGAGTCGTAGGACAATTCAAGCGTTCCACTGAAGATTGGGATTTGCAAAAGAAAATGGCTACTTGGGAGATGACGCAACTTGCTCATCAAATTGATGCCCAAATCTGCCGTATTGCAATGGCAAAGCAAGAGTTGCTGATGCACAAAAAGGAGATTGAAAATAGCAAGGCGATCGCCCAGTTTATGAAGAGCAAGTTCTCGAATGCAGAGCTTTATAACTGGATGAGCGGTAAACTCTCCGGTCTATTTTTCCAAACCTTTAAACTGGCGCACGACTACGCCAAGCAAGCGGAGCAGTCGTTCATCTTTGAGAAAGGACTCCAGGCAGGTAAAGTCAACTACATCACGGGGATGTACTGGGATAGCCAACGTAAAGGGCTGCTCGCTGGGTACTCTCTAGAACTGGATCTCGATCGAATGGAAAAAGCCTACGCTGAAACCGACAGTCGCCGCCTGGAAATTACAAAGAATATCTCTTTGTTGGAACTGGATCCTTTGGCGCTATTAGCTTTAAAGACTCAAGGGGCTTGCACCTTCCGCCTGAGCGAAGAGTTACTTGACTACGACTTCCCCGGTCATTACAACCGCCAGATCAAATCCGTATCCCTTGCCTTTGATATCGGTGAAGGACAAAGCGTGAACGCAACCTTGACCCAACTCAGCAGCAAACTGGTGATGGATACTGACATCAAAGCGGTGAAACACCTGATCGATCCTGCCAATGAGTCTACCCCGAACGTGCGAGCTAACTGGCGGGCTAGCCAGCAAATTGCCCTGTCTCACGTTGACCAGTACACCGAGAACAGCGGTATGTTTGAGCTGAACTTTGGAGATGAACGGTATCTGCCGTTTGAAGGTACAGGAGCCGTCTCTACCTGGCGGTTGGAGCTCAATGGCAAAAAGGGGTCTTACAATCCGGCTGATTTGCTGGATGTCACAATTAAGTTACGCTATACCGCCAAACAGGGTGGCACTCGATTTGCCAATGAAGTCAAAGGCGTGCTCAAACCCTACAACGCTACCAGCTTCTTTGACATCGCTTATAACTTCCCTGATGAGTGGGCAGCGCTAACCTCTGGTGACAGTGATGAGGTCAACATTAC
>NZ_JACJOR010000585.1:0-3297 GCF_014695615.1 Leptolyngbya sp. FACHB-711 | reverse complement strand
TCTCCTGAAGATGCACTAGGAAAATTCACGATGCGGTAGGCACGCTAAACTAGCAAAAGGATCAGCAAATATACTGTGTTCGCCGTCTCTGCAAGTACTTGCTCGTCAGAAAGGGGGAATCTCAGCTTGCCAATTCCTCACGCTTGCTTTTAAAGTCAAATCTTATCTATGCGGACCAGTCAGCAAATTGCGACAGAAATCGAGGAGAAGTTCGGTTTTCTTCCACCTTTCTTCTCTCCAGCCTTACAGACTCCTCAAGTGTTGGAAAACTTATGGCAACAAACTTGCTCAACCTACGTTGACAATCCTCTTCCCTCTCTATTCAAAGAGAAACTGTCCGCCTACCTATCGCGTTTCTGCCCTGTCCCGTATTGCTTAGTGTGCCATAGCTGTTCGCTGTGGGAATTGGGGATGAAGGCACGAGATATCTTAACCCTGCTTGAAGCGGCTCCCCCAAGCCTACCAGAAGTGGATGAGCATCTTCGATTATTGGCTTCTCATAACAGCTTGCTCAATGTTGTATCCCAGCTAAACTCCGTTCTCGAAAAGAGTCTCCTTGACTGCTCAATTTTTATTGCCTTAAACACAGATAAGGCTGACCACTGTCGGCGAGAGTTGTGCCGTTTTCTAGGAACCGAGAATTACCAATATTTGGTGACGTTTATTGCCTATATCAAAACCTGTCATGAGTGGATGGAAGCACACCCAGATGTGAGGTATGAGACTGATAAGCGAGTTCAGGACCATTTCAATGACTTAGTGGCTGAAGAACCTGAGCTTGCCCACTTCTTTAACACTTACTGGAACAGGGTCAAACAAGAGCAGCGGCTAGAGAGTTTACCGACCGAGGGATTGTCACTAGAGAAGTTAACCAGTTTGCCGTTTGCGAGGGCGATCGATTCTACTTCAGATGGTATTGTGCTTTGCGATCCCAACCAACCCGATAATCCCATCATCTACTCAAATCCTGCCTTCTCGAAGCTGACCGGGTATCAGCCAGAAGAGGTGATCGGTTGCAATTGTCGATTGCTACAGGGTCCAGGAACCGATCCAGAAGTTGTTGCTCAAATTCGTGAGGCAATAGCCCAACAGCAGGAGGTACAAGCCACTCTTTTGAACTATCGCAAAGATGGCCAGCCCTTCTGGAATGAATTAAAAATTGCTCCGGTACGTGCTGATGCTGGTGAGTTGCTGTATTTTGTTGGTATCCAAACGAATGTCACCAAGCAAAAACAAGCTGAAGCACAATTGCAAGCGCAAGCAAGGCTTTTGGATCAATCTCAGGATGCGATTCTTGTGCTGAACTTGGAAAATCAAATCTTGTTTTGGAATAGTAGCGCAACCCGCTTGTTTGGCTGGACAGTTAACGAAGCGGTAGGGTGTTATGTTGATGAGCTCCTGTTTGATGAATTTTCTCCCCAACTCCGCCAAGCTCAAACATTGGTTATGGAACAGGGAGAGTGGCAGGGTGAACTAAAACATCGAGGGAAAGACGATCGGAAAGTTATTGTTGATAGCCGTTGGACATTAATTCGCAACGAAGTAGGACAGCCTCAATCTGTTCTCGTCAGTGGGACTAATATTACTGAGAGTAAGCAAACGGAAGCGCAGTATCAGCGGACTCAAAGATTTGAAAGCATCAGTACGGTGACTAAGGGTATGGCCCATAATCTCAACAATGCGTTGACTCCGATACTGATGTCAATCCAGCTTCTAGCTGATAAGTTGCCGGATGAGCAGAGCCGACAAGTATTGGCAACCCTTGAGGTAAATGCAAGGCGGAGTGCGGATGTCGTAAATCAAATGTTGTCCTTTGTGCAAGGACTAACAGGCAATAGGAACACATTAGCGATAGATACATTGCTGCTACGTCTAGCAGCGATGCTTAAGCAAGATTGTCCACAAAGTATTCTAGTTCGGACTAACATTGCATCTGATCTTTGGATAGTTTCTGGAGACCGAACTCAACTTCACCAAATGCTGCTGCATCTTTGGGAGAATGCTCGTGATGCCATGCCAGAAGGTGGAGTTCTACGTATTTCAGCAGAAAATATCTCGGTTAATGCAGCGCTTGCTCGCAAGAATGTTGATGCGAAGACGGGTTGCTATGTTGCGATTACGGTCTCTGATACCGGAGTTGGAATACCTGCTGAAAACTTAAACCGTATCTTTGAGCCTTTCTTTACAACCAAAGAATTCGGTAAGGGGACAGGACTCGGATTATCAATGGTTGCGGGAATTGTCAAAGGTCATGGCGGCTTCATCAATGTACAGAGTGAAATTAACAAGGGAACTCAGCTCAAAGTATACTTACCGGCTCAGCGACCGATTTCTTTCCAAGAGGCATTAATTCTGCTAGTTGAGAGTGATGACACATCTCGCGAAGCTGCTGAGATGCTGTTAGATCAAACGAGTTACCGAGTTTTGACTGCAAAAGATGGAATTGAGGCGATCGGGCTTTATGCTCAGTATCGATCCCAGATTCGGGCAGTTCTCATCGATCTATCTATTGTAGAACCTGATGCATCAGCAACGATTCAGATATTAAAGCGGACGAATCCCGACCTTGTCATCGTTGCGCTTAATGAATTGTCATTGGAACATCAGCTTAATGACGATGTCAAAGCAATGATTAAAGCCTTCCTCAAGAAACCCTATACCCCAGAAACGTTGACAGCAACATTACAGAAAGCTTTTGGAACATCATTCAAATAAGGTTGTGTTGCAAAAAAACGGTTGTGTTGCAAAAACCAGTCAACGGTAAAGTAAGCGGGCTAAAACTTCCCTCCTTACCCTCCGATATCTACTCCTGCTCTGTTGAAGTAGCGGCACTTTCTGCCTGAAATCATCCTGCTGAACGTTCGCTGTTAATGCCCTTCGGGTTCGCCAGTTCCCTACGGGGGGAAACCTGCCTTCAGGACTGGACTCACCGCTATTCCCTCAGCTACCGAGATATGGAGGAGATGATGCAGGAACGAGGCTTGACGGTAAACCACTCGACGATTAATCGTTCGGAGGAACGAGAGCAGTAATTTTTGTAAGGTTAAAATCCAAACATTACAAACCCAAAAAGAGGGGCTATCCTGGTAGGGGCAGGGCGATCGGCAGCAGTTGGCTTGCAACCGGTCACTAAACCTTTTGCAGTAAGGGCATTTAGTTGAGCACTACTGATAGTTGGGGTAGTGCAAAATCTGCAGGGGCAATCAAAATAATCCTGCTAAGTAGGGCAACCTAATAAAACTTAAAACGTTCTACCGGGTAGCCGCTGTTCCTCCCCCTGTTCTCAATGCCCTCCAT
>NZ_JACJOR010000584.1:0-7741 GCF_014695615.1 Leptolyngbya sp. FACHB-711 | reverse complement strand
TTTGAGATAAGTTTCGTCCACCCTCCACGAGTCGTTAGTCAGCTTCAGCTGAGGTCGAATTCGTTTGTCCAGTTCCGGGGCGTACTTCACTATTGCTTCAGGGCATTTCGAGCTAATTTCATCCCTGGGCAATCGCCCAATCTGGCCCTCCAAAGATTGCTTCAATAAACTTGGCTTGAGAGACACTATCTGATAAACGTTCATCTGCCGCATGAGAAGCCGAAGGGAAAAGAGTTGAGTGAACAACAAAAGCAGGAAAACCGAGAATTTAGTTGCCAATGGGTCAAATGTGAGACCCATACAGGCATGGAACGATGTTGAGCAGGAACGGGTGTCTATCGCAATCGTCTGCCTAATTTTCGATGACCCCTTAATGGTAAATGCAGCAGGGTTGTGGAACTTCTACCTCGATGCAGTGTAAATGAAGGAAGAATTTGAAAACCCTTGCCTCAAGTCAATTTTATTTCTCAACAAGTCTATTACTCCAAAGAACTATAATCAGCCTTTCCAGATGCTTGTTTATTAATTAAACCGTTTACTGTTAATGCACTTGTAAACAGTAAACCTTGCATAATAAGCGCACTAGAAGATGGAAACTGTGCAAATAATTGAAGTGCGTCGGCAGAGGCAGATAAGCCTCCTACTAACAAAGAAATTAGAAGAATTGAGACAAAGTTTTGACCTGCTAACCATGCGACTAGAAATCCACTTAATCCGTAGCTTACTGATAGGTCGGATTGCAACCGTCCCTGAATCATGCTTGCTTCAAGAATCCCAGCCAGTCCAGCAACACCGCCTGCGATCGCCATCACCCAAATTACTGTACGCCCATACTTCAAACCAGCAACCGTTGAAACTTTTTGGTTGCTACGCATCACGCGCAGTTCAAGACCCCAGCGACTATAGGTTAGCAAAACGTGTAATAGTAATGCAATGCCAATGCCAATGACTAAACCCAAATGAATCCGAGTATTAAAAAAAGTAGGCAGTTTAGCCGCATCTGGAAATGAAACAGTGGCAGGCCATCCCAAGCTTGCAGGATCTTTCCAGGGACCATAGACTGCAAAATTCACAAGCAAAATCGCAACATAATTGAGCAGTAACGTGCTAATTGTCTCGTTGATGCCCATTCGGGCTTTTAACCAACCGGGAAAACCTGACCATAATGCGCCTCCCAACCCAGACGCCAAAAGCATCAGTGGTAAAACGACCCACATAGGCTGTTGTAGGAATGCAATCACAGGAGCAGTGCCCACTAGTGCTCCAATGTACATTTGCCCTTCAGCACCGACTGAAATTAACCCAAGCCTTGCCGGGAGTGCAGTAGCGATCGCACATAACAAAACTGGTGTTGTTTTAACCAACGTTTCCGACCAAGAATAGGGGCTACCAAATGCTGCATTAACCACTTCTTTAAGAAGTGGAAGAGGTGATTGTCCAGAGATTTTGAAAAAGAGACTAATGAGGATGAAAAATAGAATTCCAGAAAATATAAACTTTTTAAGTAGGAGAAACTGCGGAAGTTGAAGCCACGATCGCACTAAGCTGAATCTGGAGTGTTTTATCACTGTTCTTTGCAGTTCAACTAGAACAACAGTATGTTTGCGCATGATTTTCACACTGGATATCTTCTCATTTGTTATGTCAACTTACGGCACATAGAATATAGAACTACTAAACACTCCATAAAATTCAAGCTGCCTGAGAACCCGTCATCCAAAAGCCCAACTGTTGACGATTGGTAGTGCGTGTCGTACTGATACCAGCGATTTGACCATGAAACAAAACTGCAATGCGATGGGAGTATTGCAACAACGCATCCAAATCTTCAGAAATCCAAATGACACAAGCGCCTCGTTCCGCATGACGGAAAAGATGTTCATATACTGCTTGTGTCGCTACAATGTCTAATCCCATTGCTGGGTAACAGGCAATGATTAAATCGGGCTTCCCAGATAGCTCCCTAGCGATTACTAATTTCTGTAAGTTTCCTCCAGATAATTGATCCGCTTGCTTAAAGGGATTTGGAGGTTGTACATCAAAGGCGGCAATTAATTCACTGGCATGTGATCGCTGCTTACCCCAACGCGGAAATAGAGGCATGCGGTGAATCTGGTTGATAAATAAATTAGTAACGAGATCCAAGTCAGGAGCAACACCATTTTGTAGTGGTTGTTCTGGGATGTAGGCAACATTGAAAGGGCAATCAGGCAACTGTCCTGCTTTATTAATGATGCGATCGTTCAAAACAACTTCACCAGAGGTTAGAGGAATGAGACCAGCGATCGCTTCTGCTAGAGCCTGCTGACCATTTCCCGACACACCAGCGATGCCTAAAATCTCGCCTGCAACAATCTGTAAATCGATCGATTCAACAAACTCAGTTGCATGCGCTGATACATCTTTGATCCAAAGTTTAGGAGTGTTTTGAACGGGATAATTAACAATGTGAGCAGGCGTTAGATGTTCGTCTCCCATCACTAATTGAACGATTTCGTGGGTTGTTATTTCACTCATTGGGCGAACATCAACAACGGTACCGTGACGCATTACGGCAACGCGATCGGCGCAGGCAGTAACATCTTCTAACTTATGTGTAATCAACACAACTGAGTGTCCCTTCTCTGCAAGTTGCCGCACTAATGACCACAATCGTTGCTGCTCTTGGGGACTTAGGACTGACGTAGGTTCATCTAAAATAATGATATTTGCATTGAGATTTAGAACTTTTGCCAACTCAACCAACTGCTTCTCACCCGCTGATAAGTCGCGCACATAAGTATTGGGTTTTATATTATGTGATAATTCTCGCAATTTTGCTTGCACAGATTTCCAGGCTGTAGGTTGACGTAACAACCACCAGGGAGCAGCAGGATAAGTCAGCATCAAGTTCTCAGCAACTGTTAAGGCTGAGATCAGGCTAAACTGCTGAAATACCATGCCTATTCCCAACTGCGTTGCAACCGTTGGAGAGGAAATGGAGACAGGTTTACCTTGAATAAAAATTTCGCCTTCATCCGCCTGATAAAAGCCATAGAGGATTTTCATCAGTGTGCTTTTACCCGCACCGTTCTCACCCAGTAAAGCAAGCACTTCCCCTGGCAAAATGTCTAGATCAACTTGATGATTTGCCAAAAACTGACCAAAGCGCTTTGTAATTCCTCGTAAACTGATGTGCATGGTTTAATTCGGTCTACGAGCAACAAAATCAACTTCGACTCTGGGGCCTCGCACTAGGCTAGAAACTCCAACGCAGGTGCGAGCAGGTAATTTCCCTTCTATGAAATAGGTTTTGTAGACTTGGTTGAATAGCTCAAAATCTTCCTCTAAATGCGTTAAATACACACCAACTCGAACGACATGCTCAAACCCCATTCCCAATCCGGCTAATACCGTTTTGAGATTTGAGAAAACCAAATGTGTTTGTGCTTCAATGCCATCAGGAATGGGCGCAGTTGAATTATATGGATCAAGGGGCGTTTGACCAGTTAGGTAAACCCATCCATCAATTTCGGCAGCATGACAGAAGGGACCAGTTGGTGCAGGCGCACCCTCAACCATATGAAATGTGGTCATACTCATCGTGTTGTAAATCTTGATTCGGTTATCAATAGCCTGGAGGTTGCTAGATGATGCGTAACGCTATTGCTAACGCATCCTAAGAAGAATATTCTTTCTTCATGGAAATATATTGAATTTATAGCTGAGCAAGTCCTGCTAAAAGATGTTTGGATTGAGTGATGAATCCGTAGAGGAGTTTAACGTTGTATAAGGTTGATTCAATACAACACTGTGGTGAGGTTGTTGCAGTGCAGTCTTCAATCAAAATGCAATCGTATCCTAAAAATGTTGCATCTTGCAGAGTAGACAGAACACACTGATCCATATTCACGCCACCAACAAACAGGGTGGCAATGCCCATGTTTCGCAAAATGCTGTCAAGTTCTGTGTCCCAAAATCCACTAAATCGATGTTTGGTGACATGGATATCTTGATCACCTGGATTAAGTTCATCTACGATCGCAGCTCCCCAATCGCCCTTTCGTAACACATGCGATCGCTTTTCAGGCGTGAACTGGTTAAGCCCTACCCGTTCCCCAGTTGGGCTATGGGCATGAAGCACTGACGGAGCAATGTTGAGCAAATCCGGACGAACACCCCAACTCAGCCAAATAATTGGAATTTGTTTTGCCCGAAATTCAGGGACTAGAGATTGTAAAGGAGCAATAGGAGCGCGATCGCGAGTATAGTCCACCCCAATCACATCCAACCAGCCACCTTTGGTGCAGAAATCGTTCTGCATATCAACAATCAATAAAGCCGATTTCGATGCATCCACCACGACCCGTTGTGGGTCGGCATCAACTCGCATGGATCTTATGGGACGGGGTACCCGTGACATATCCACTTCATCACGAGAGACTAGCCACTCCTGACCTTTTGCAGCCCCCATTGGGTAAATTTGATTTACTTCAGCAACCATGTTGCACCTCATTAAGGTGAAAAGTTTTTGGAAAACCAAGCACCTGTAAGGGGTTTATAATGCAAACCCCCTATAGGAAATTTATTTTGCAGAACCAATAACACCTTTAATCAGGTAATCTATTGTTTCAATTTGATCGAGCGCCATCTTGGTTCCATCGGATACTGCTTCTGTGCCGTCCTGTTTCACTAAAGGTCCTTCCCAAACCACCTTTTGACCTGCGAGTATCGCCTCTTTCTCTTGCGTTACTTTTTGGCGCACCGCTTCACTCACTGCATCTCCAAATGGATCAAGTACAACATCACCACCTTTCAGGGTGCCGCGAATATGCTCTGGCTTCCAGGTTCCAGCATTTATGCTTTCAACAATTTTAGTCATCATGGGTCCCCAGTTCCAAGAAGCACCCGTAATCCAGGCTTTAGGAGCGCGATCGCTGATATTCACATCCTTACCGATCACATAAACGCCACGTTTCTCAGCCGTTTGAGAATAGGTCAACGGAGAATCAACTTGACCGGCAATAACATCAACCCCACTATCAATTAAAGAGTTTGCCGCTTCTGCCTCCTTCGCTGGATCAAGCCATGCACCTGTCCATACAACTGTTGTTGTAATGTTGGGGTTTACACTTTGTGCCCCTCTCGTAAACGCATTGATCGTACGAAGCAATTGCGGAATTTGAAATGCACCAATGAATCCCAGCTTATTAGATTTAGTTACGGAACCTGCTGCAATTCCAGCGAGGTACATTGCATCATCGCTATCTGCCCAATAAGTGCCAACATTATCACTTGTTTTAAGCCCTCCAGCATGAAGAATGGTGACATCGGGGTGCTTTTTGCCAACTTCAATCGCGTAATCTAGATAGCCATAACTGGTTGCAAAAATAATTCTGTGGCCATCTTGGATAAGCCGCTCCATAACTCTCGAGACTTCTGCTGTTTCAGGAACGTTGTCAAAGTAGGTTGTTTTGACATTTGGCATATTGGCTTCAACATACTGCCGCCCCAAATCCATTGAGTAGTTGTACCCCATATCAGTTTGAGGGCCGACATAGATGTATCCAATCTTTTGTGGCTCTATTGCGGCAGGTGATGATTCTGGCGTTTGCGACGTTTGGGGTGCTGGAGAACAGGCAATGATAATGAATGCCACAAACAGCGCTAATAATGCAGGAATTCTGAATCTCCTGATTCTCATTTTCTTCTCCTTGATTGTCCATCTAAAATCTCGATTAATAAGTGCTGCTAAAAATTGATCGCAGTCCATCTGGCATTCCGCCGCTTTGATTGGTTTTGCGATAGTGAATCATCAAGACACCCAGCGAAACGATATACGGAAGAGTTGCTAACAGATAGGACGACACTGGAACACCCACCGCTTGCAGTCGCAAATACAATGCCTCTGATCCACCAAATAAAAGCGCGACAGGCATTGCCCAGTAAGGATTCCACCGCGCTACAATCACTAAACCAACTGCAACTAAGCCTCTGCCAACTGTCATTCCTTCTGCCCAAGTAAAGGTGTAATCTACGGATAGGACAGCTCCCCCCAACCCTGACAAAAAGCCACCCACTAAAATTCCTTGCAATTGCACTAACTCGGGGCAAATACCCATTGCTCTAGCAATCGCAGTAGACTCGCCAACGGCTCGCCAGGTCAAGCCTGTACGGGTTCCATACAGCCAGACGCCAACCACAAAGGGAAGAACGATCGCCAGCGAAATCATTGGTGTGATTTCTGCGATCGCTGCCCCTAATATCGGAATCTCTGTTAACCACAGCAGGTTGATGCTGGAAAAACCTTGAGCAATCGTTTGTCCAACAAAGTTGGCTCTTCCCATCTTTTGGTGATTTAGCAGTAGGGAGTGTAAGTAAAAGCCCCTCAAGCTAAGGGTTAGGGGCAATATTTTTGATTTAGAGCATCTGAGAGCCATAAGATGAAATTGAGAATCAATTAGAACATTAAATTTAACCGAGCTTGAACATGACAAAGTAGGTGCGTTCTTGAATAACGCACCAATGACTGATCCATGAATTGGGTTAACTGGCAAGCAGGAATCGTCGTTCTAGCAGGTCAATGCCTGCGCGACCGTACATTTGACGCTTTAGCATCTTCAGCCGATTGATCTGCCCTTCGACCTGCCCATTGCTGGCAGTAAAGGTCACGCCTGCTTTGACCGCATCGTAATCATCCCGTAAACTCCGGGCAAAGCGGACAAAGGGCGCAAGAGCGCTTGATTCAGCCCGTTCTAGCCACCCGTCGAATTGTTCAAATTGCCGGTGCCGGACGATCTGAGCAAACGCTTGTGCGAGTGTGATGGCAGGAGCGAGTTCAGTTTGTTCAACCAGACGTTGCAGCACCTGTTTCTCATCTGCTTGCAGCGTTTCAGCTCGCCGGATTACTAAAAAGGCGGCTCGCTTTGGGGTCAGCGGCGGGCGAGGCGAATCAACTACAGCAGGCAATCGACGAGACGGAGAGTGCCTTAACGTCACTCCTTGCGCCTGTGCTATTTGTCGAACATAGCGGCTGACGGTCATGTAGCTTCCCCCATATCCCTGCTTCTGGATCTCTCGAAACAGGACTTTAACCTGCCTGTGTCCCTGATTGTACTGCTCTAGTAGATAGGGTTTGTACGGGTTTAACAAACTCCTGCCCCGGTCACTGCGTCCTTGCCGTTCCGGAAAGCTTGGCGTTTTGAGATAGTGTTGCACCGTCCGACTGCTCAGCTTCACTTTTTTGGCAATGGCTCCAGTAGACCAACCTTGCTGATGCAGTCGCCAAACCTTTTGATAGGTTTTGAGGCGTTGTGCCCGCTTTTGGGCAGCTCGCTGTTGCGCATCGGGTCGTGGAGGCGTAGCTGGGGCAATCATCACGGTTGCACCATCCGTTGCATCTGCTAAGCGTTGAGCCGTATCAACGGCATCAAGAACCGCACTATGCCCGCTCATAGCTTGTTCCAGCACTTGGACAAAATTCTGCAATAAATGAAAGCGATCTGCGATCTGCATTGCCTGGGGAGCGCCTTGATTCATGCCGCTGCGATACGTGGCAGAACGGTCACGCGACAGAGCTTCGATTCCCGGATATTGCTCCAGCCATTGTGCCAGCGTGTTGGCTTCTCGGTCTTTGAGCAGGGCAATGGGACGCTGCCGTTCCAGATCCACCAGAATCGTGCCGTAGGATTGCCGTTTGGCGAAGGCAAAGTCGTCTACCCCCAGTACCGTTGGCGGTCTGATTGCAGGCAGGGGCACTCTT
>NZ_JACJOR010000583.1:0-4022 GCF_014695615.1 Leptolyngbya sp. FACHB-711 | reverse complement strand
CTGCTTCATCTGGGAAAACAGTCCGATTAAACTCATCAAAAATCTCTCGTAACCCCTGTTCGCCAAAAAGCTGAATTCCCTGATTGGCAGCATCCAAAATCGATAGCGGCGGTTGGAAAAGGTCAGCCATCTCAAGCTTGCCTTTGGCGATCGCCCGATTTTTCAACGTTGAAAGGTAGATAGACTGCTCTGGCGTAAAGGCACCTGACACCAACCAGGCACGGAAATTCTCCTCTAAAACCTGATCTCTGGTTTTGACTTGGGCAGTACCTAGAGCAACTTTAATGAAATCCACAAGGCTCTTGGTAAGGTCGCGATCGCGATAGGCTTTTCGGAGGTTCTCTTGATTAAAGTAAAGCTGATGGCTGTTGAGGTGGCGAGTCAGTTCTTCCTCCTCCTCTTCAGTTAGCAATTCGTTGTTCTGAATTTTCTGCAAGATGGGATCAATCCCAAGCTGAGAGCGAATCGTTGTCTCCCAATGCTTCACATAGTCCCGTTTATCAACCCGCTCTCCCTCTGGTCCAACCTCAATATATTGGACTGCCTCCTGCCACTGGTCGATGATCCCTAACTCAATCAAGTCTGTTCTGGGGCGATCGCCTTTGGTCTGGCTACTACCACCCGCCCCTCGACCAGTTCCCGGACCCGAAAATATTTCTGCATCACTATCGTTGAAATATTCGTGGTTGTGGAAGAAATCATAAATAACAAATCGCTGCTTCCCAATTTTGGGGGCTGTTCTAGTGCCCCGTCCCCGAATCTGCTGATATAGAATTGGGCTACGAATCGGACGACACATTACCAGATGCAAAACTTCGCGACAGTTAAACCCTGTATTGAGCATGTCAACACTAACTGCCACTTGGGGGTAAGGCTCATACTTAAATTGTCGAATCAGTTCATCCGCGTTCGAGACATCGCTCGTAATTACTGCCGCATAGTTCCCTTTGTGCTCTGGGTGCAACTCATTCAGGTACCGGGCAAGCCGACTAGCATGATGCTTAGTGAGCGCGAAGACGATTGCTTTCCCTGGTCCTACTAGCTGCTTGGGAGCAGAATCTAGATAGTTTTCCCAAGCCAGCCGATCGAACTCCTGCATCATCTTGCGGTTTGTGTCCTCATTCGTCCACTTCCGCTCAAAGCCAGACGGGTCATATTCAACGTCGTCTACCTCAGCCCCCTCCGCAATTAACTCCGTAATGCCCGTAGCAAAGCGGTAAGGCACTAAATATTCATTCTTAAATGCATCCTGAATGGGGTAAGCAAAATCTGGCTGATCCCCAACGCACTTATAAAACTCAAAGGTATTGCGCTCAATGTAAGCTGCTGGGGTCGCTGTCAACCCGATATGGAAAGCATCAAAGTGAGTTAGTGCTTTTTGCCACGCCCCATAGATTGAACGATGGCACTCATCCGCTACAACCACATCAAAGTAGCCACTAGTGAACTCCTTGTAACGGCTGATCATGGTTTGTAGTAGACAAACCGTTATTTGCTTCTCCTGACGCACAACCCCTGGCTTGAGCCAATAGCTCCCATATTCCCCTAAGAGATCCTGTAAAGCTCCTATTGCCTGTTTCGCAAGCTGTTCGCGGTCTGTCAGAAACAAAATTTTCTCTGCATTCCCTGACTGAATTAGACGTTTAAGCTGCAAACAAATCAGGTCAGTCTTACCTGTACCTGTAGCAAGCTCCACCAAAAATCGCCGCTTGCTAAGCTCTAGCGCCTGATCCATCGCCCGCATCGCTGCCTTCTGATACGGACGCACTTCATGATTTTCCCCCTGACAGAGGTAGTAATCCGGGATCTCAATAGTCGCCAAGGGCTGGCGAGTTGCACGCATTTCTACCAGACGCTCTAAATCTCTCTGAGAGAAGAAAGAGTTGACAATCCGGGCATCGTCATTCTGATAGTCCCAGAAGTAGATGAGTTCACCATTCGTTAAGAAAATGAAGGGAGCGGCGATCGCTTGGGCGTAGGGAAGCGCCTGTTGCTTTGCCTGGTAAGGCTCAAATGCTTGCCTCTTCGCTTCAATTACCGCTAGTGGATGCCCCCGCTGACTAAGCAATACATAATCTGCACGCCCCTTTTTCCCGAAGGCTTTGCCACTCCCATAGTTGCTACCAGCGTCAGCAACGCGAAAGGCTTCCATATCTGAGATAGAAACTTCTGTCTGTACCTGAAGCTTATCCGCCGGATTCCAACCTGCAGCGCGCAGCAGGTCATCAATTACACTCCTTGCATCTGCTTCACTGTAGTTAGCCATATCTTTGCTTCTATCTCCCGATAGCAATGCCTAACAACGCTTGACCTGCGAGCTAGAGTTCCCGGCAGTTACCCCTATCATTACTTTCCTAGACTAACCAAATATTCCTAAAATTCCTAAGAAAAACTGGCATTTTAAGATGAAGCTCAGATTTGCGTATAACACCTGATAGACAAAGACTTTCTCTATGTCCTTTGATGAAGACTTAGATGCTCTCTTTCACTTGTAGGAACGCTCATGCCCAAGAAGCAAGCCTCCTCCGAAATGTCAAAGTACTTCAGCGACAGTGCCTTTCGTCGGCTCATGCTGCTAATTGACACCCTGCTTCAATATCCTGGGGTGGGCTATTTGGACAAGCTGGATAATACTACTGAGCATCACAACGCTCTAGAGGAAGTTAGGAAGTACGTCCTTCAGGTTGCTGAACAACGTGGTGTATCTATCCAGTGCTCAGTCCACACGCTCCATAAAGATTTAGCCTTTCTACGCTCTCTAGGCATTCTAGGAGATCAAATGTACCGCTGGGGCTATTACTTGGGCACAGGAGCCATGAGTGAGATGGAACTTACTATCGCACTCAATGCCCTCAGTTCTCAATCTCAATACCAGCGAGATCCGCTTGTTCAGGAGATTTACAATAAGCTCTCTAAGAGGCTTAAAGGTCTTGCCTCGAAAGAACAACTTTTCTATCCTGTTCGTGCCCAACTGAATCGCTCCATTGTGGAAACCAACCCAGTTGAAAGAGCCGCTCGAATGCGTGGGCAACGAAACTTATTTGACTGCCTAGAAACGGTTGAAGTAGCCATTCTCAAAGGTCAAAAAATTGAACTAGGTAGAAAGCTTAACCCCATGCTGCGCAGGGAATACGGCACTTTTCAAGTATGGCCTCTGCAAATCCTTCACTATGATATTGCCTGGTATCTTATCTATCAGTATTGTGGGGATGGTCATTTAGCAATTTCCAGAATCGATCGACTAGAGGACAAATGCGATGTCTTAGACTGTGAAGGACGAGGGCTTAGCGCCCAGAAATGTAACTTGAAATTGGCTCATGAACTCTTAGAAAACGGTTGGGGTCTTTTCCTCGGTAATCCAGAAGACCAAAAGCAGGAGTTACTGGGGCAACTGGAGTTAGTTGACATTAGGGTTCGATTCTTCCCACGAGTGATGGGGTTCGTTGCAGAAGGGGAACTGCGTCACCCTACTCAAAAACTTGAACCTGGACCTAAAGATCCTGCTACCAACAAACCAGCGTATATTGATTACCTAATAAAGCTTCCGCTCCGCTCGATCAGAGAGTTTAACTACTGGATCTATCGTTTCACGGGTAATGTTCAGGTACTTACACCAGACTGGCTTGTACAGGAGCATCACGAGGTAGCTAGACAGCAATATGAACGCTACTCCCAACAAATTCCTAGGCAATAGACAACTAATAATTCTTGGCGTAATACCCACTATTGGCTTATTTAGATAGCTACAGGATATGTACAAAGATTTGCAAGATAGCTCTCAAACTATTGCTACATAGCACTTTTGATAGCCGGCTAAGAAGGCTTAATTATTTGCGCTACCCTGCAACTATTCAACGAAAGAATGGAGGTTTCAGACTCTTAAAGGGCTAGTAAAGGCTAGGGCTTGCTCTTGTATGGCAATCGCTCGCCGAACTATTGTCAAATCTGGTGTACGAGGAAGAATTAAGCAGCGTCCTGACAGAGTTCTGAATTCACTAATTGATCCACTCGAATGCCATCTT
>NZ_JACJOR010000582.1:0-11496 GCF_014695615.1 Leptolyngbya sp. FACHB-711 | reverse complement strand
ATCGCCTAAGTCCACCGAGGCTTTAAATAAGCGCTTATATTCCGCTTGAACTTGCCCGTCGTAGGAACCACCATTAATGATGAAGTTGTCAACTTCGAAAAGGGATTGTCTACCAACATTAAAGTGTTGAAGGTTATGTGCGACTACTATTCTTCTCCGAGAAGCTTCATCAAGCATCTCTCCCCAAACATTCTCAAAGTAGGCATACTGATGAAAATCAGTTCCCAATTGTCGATTCTGCTGTACGATCCCGCTACAATTTAGCCCTCCTGTAACGGTATAAGCTATATGGATAAGCATGTCCCGAATAGTGACATGAATGCCAAGGTGTTCAAGAACTTGATATAGAAGCTGAAGCCGTTCGCTAACGTAAGTGTCTCTAAGACGAGTAGCATTAAACCTAATAGGACAATTTTCAAAAGCTGTACAGCCTTGACAAGCCAGCCAGTGAGACGGATCGGTTAACCAAGTTAAAACCTGGGGAATGTAAGCCGAAGTTGTTACTTGATTGAGGTCTAGAACAATCAGTTGTGTATCATTTTTATTTAGTCCATTCTTTAACTGCTTATTGACTTTATCTCCAACAACCTTTAATTTATCCTCCCGACCCAAAAGCGCACGTAAGCGTCCTTCGTTAGCAGCTATTAGGAATATAGAATTTGGTTGACCTACCAATAAACTGTTAGCTAATTGCTGAAGAATTTCAGCACCTGCACTTTCTCCCACTTCAGAGAGATCCTTAACAACTTGCAATACTGCACCGTCCCTCTCGATAGTCCACTGGACTTGATCTTTCCACTCTGTAATGTCTTGCCCTGTAAAAGCTTTGATAATTTGACGGCAGAGATATGTCTTTCCATCACCCGCATTACCTGTGAGGATAATTGACGGCGGGTGCGACTGCTCGAAACAAGTACGGAGGAAGATTTCTGTTTTGGTAACTAGGCGTAGAGGGCTACCTGTAGGAGGGGGAGTTTGAGTAATAAATTCGTCAAATGCTGCCTCGTGTTCAGGCGATACAGTGGTGTAGCGATTGAGATAAGCAACGAATGGGTTAAGAATCTCGTTCATGCTATACAGGGTCTCTTGCTGACTGGTATCTAAATCAATCTTCTAGCCAGAACATTTTCATATTCTTTAATTACAACTGCCCCTCACTAGAAATTGAGCAAATATACTTGGTATTTACTCAAATATGACAGGCCAAACAGGGTAAGCTCTCATCCTCCTCATCTAGCACTGTTGATAAGACATCGGAGAGAGATTGATTAGGCTTTTCCTTTGCTTGCTTTGCCATAGCCTTTTCATGGTCAGCAATAATTTGGTCTTTGCGTTCTAGCAATTCCAACAGAGTTTCCCCCTGGGTCCAGGTATAAGTTCTGCCATCTCGATGATTTTGCTCGTATTCAACTGCCTTCTGGAAAAGGTCAGGATGCTCTTGTGCTAGCATGACCCATTCGTATTTGCGCTGGAAGAAGCAAAAATAGCAGCCCGATCGCGATCGCCAGCGGTAATAATCAGGCATTCCAATTCCGCTTTCTTCAAGCAAACGGATGATGTCAGCTTTAACGAGTCCGTGTTCTTTGAAGGGAAATTTAGCTGTAATAGTGGGTTTGGTTGAGATGTAGCCATCACGGTTCTCATCAGCACGGATGCCAACGTAGGTAATCACCTCGTCATCCCCCACCCATTTCTCTAGAGGAATGATTTTCATCTGCTTGGTACACCATCGCATCTTAGGAGACGGTAAGACACCGCCATACACATCCAGCCAGTGATCAAAGCCTCGTTCTGCTTCGAGGTAATGAATTTTAATCCCAAGCCAATCTTCAATTCTCCCTAGATACTCGTAAGTTTCTTTCAGTTCCTTATGGGTATCGCAGAAGAAGTACTCGATTTCTAGGTCAGGGTATTGCTGACGCATAAAGATAGCAAGGGCTGTACTGTCCTTACCACCAGAGAGACCTAGTATGTGCCGCCCCTTCTTCTTGCTCATGCTGACTGACCCCGCTTCCGTGTAGGTTTCCCAAATTCCCCTTGAGAATCAATATCTTTGCGACTCAGGAGTTTTTCGTTGAGCTTTGCTAAAAAGCCCTTCTGGAGCCGGGGATTGTCCTTTAATGCTGGCGTATTCAATACCTCTTCGGTGAGCCGATCGAATAACTCTTCATATTCTTCATCAATCCAAACAACTTCATGAACTTCCTGACCATTCGGCTCTGTCACCGTAATCCTGAGAGCATCGAATCCTTTACCTTGCCGCCTGATTTCAGTCCGAAGGGCTTCTAGATTTTCGAACCGACGAACTAAATCGCTCAAAGCAAGTTCAAATCGGCTGAAGTCCTCATCAATCCAGCCCTTTGGATGCTTGTCTGCCACAATCCTAACAAGTGCCTCTAGCCAATCTCTATCGGATAAATCCTCTTCCACAGCTTTAGCGACAAAATGCCGCAGGACAGGATCGATGCACTGCCCTACCAAGTAACTGGCACGAACCCGCAAATCCTCCCTTAAGTTAGCTTCCTTGCTGCGAATCCCAAATGCTTCATAGAGGTGCTTTTGGCAGTCAGCTAATAAATTGTCGTAAGCAGTCTGAATTTCATGGATGCATTGCACCAGTTTCTTCCGAAACGCTTTTGCTTCCTGCTCATTTTCCTCACTACCTGTAGTCATTGGGGTGAATCCACAAGCATCTGGTAGGGACACAAACAGCAAAGCATCTGGTTCCTGAGCCGTTTGTAACGCCTGCAAAACTTTTCGTGCTTCCGAACTCAGCCGCTTTGTCGATCGTGTAAATTCTGGCAGTTGACGGACAAATCCAAACAAGGGCTTAGCAACGGCTAGCAATGACGCATTACGCACTCCAGCAGGAGCCTTGGCATTTGGAGACTTCAGAACGGTTTCCAGTTCCTTAAAGACCTGCGATCGCAGTCCCGCCATCTCGAAGTACTTCACTGAGAAGCGCGAGGGTTCTTTCACCAATAACTCAAAATGCTCTGGTCCAAGGACAGGAATAAAGGTTCCGTCTTTATAGATACCGACATCATCAACATGAACCAGCAGAAAAGCTGCGAGTAGGATAGGAATCACCCCAAGCTTTACACCAAAGGGCGGCTGCTCTAGCTTCTGGTAAAGCAGGTCTAGCGTTTGCTGGCTATCCTTCGCTTCTAAACAGAATCGTTCAATTTCATCCCAAACGGAGGATACGTCAACCCTTGCTGACTCTAGAGGGTTTTCACTGCCCAGATCATTCCGCAACGGTTCTTTCAAGGAATCCGCAGGAATACAAGGTAATGGTGGGTGGAAGCCCCATTCATCATCCTCCTGACAATGGATGCCTGTAGCTTCCAGCACTGATCCATACATGGCTACTTCAGGACCATAACCTTCTAACCCCAAGCGTTCCTTGGCAGCATTTTTGAGCATCGCCTCAATCAGTTCGCGCCGCGCCTTTGCGCCCTGTGATGTCAATTCACGGCGATTGATCAGTTCATTGTCTAGCACTGCACCTTTGTCATAAATGCGATCACACAGGTTGGAGAGCGCAGATTGGAAGCCCCTGGAAGATTCAATGACAGCAAGTTTTCCATCAATCCAGCAAGTATTTTCTTGTGCTGACCAGTTGAATGCTAGAGCGACTGTTTCATTCAGTAATTGCTCTGCTTCCACAAGGCGCTGCCTAACCTCACGCTTTGCCACGCCATCAGTTTGCAATTCGGGGGCATCCTTCCAAATCTTCTTCAATGCCAGAAAATCTTCACTACGCATCCGTAATAGTTCAAGATTGGCAACCGTAATTACAATTAAAGGCTTGCCATCTACTGTCTGTGGTGGCACTGATTCAAGAAACGCTGTATCTAGCCAGTAAGCAATTAAGCCGTCGCCACCAGCCGTAGCACAAGTTAGCTCCTTTAGGTCAACCCGACTATCAACGTACCGCTGCTCAAAATAGCGTAGGTTGCCCGTTGTGGTGTAATGGCGTTGAGCGACCAGTGGTTTTAATGGATAGGTTGTGTTCAACAAATCGGCTAAGGGATTATAGGCTTGCTCGATTTGTACTTGAATTGCCGCTTCAACATCAAAATCTGAGCCTTGCCAGATTCGCAATTCATCTTGGGTTCGACTGCGGTGAGTAATTAATTTTTTCTGCTTCAGGTGTTGGATTGTCTTCTGCCAATGCTTACGTCCCTTTTCATCTGTGGGGGAGTCGCACAATGCCAACGCCACTAATTCAGGGGTTGCACGAAACTTTCCGGTTGAGGTGACTAGATTGAGAACCCCAATGGTTTTCAGTACCTTCAGAACATCCTGGCTCTGGTCTTTCGCATCCTGAATTAAACCTTGCACTTCAACCCAACGTTGTAAGTTGAGTCGCGAAGCGAGTCCGGTTACTGCCTCAACAAAGTAGTCATAAAGCTGATACAGCTTCAAGGTAGGAATTTGATCGCCTTGAACTGCGGTGGATTTAAGAAACTGACTGAAGGCGTAAGGTTCGTCGCTAGTGAGAAAGGTAAACAGAGAGCGATCGTTCTGGGCGTAGCGCACACAGAGCATTGGCAGCACCAGAGCCGTCAGGGGGTGTAGGGGGTAAGCATCTGCTAGCACCTTCGCTGAAATCTCGTATTCCGAGAGTACGTCCTTCAACGCATCAAACCAGCTTTCTGCTTGAAGGTGAATGCTGTGAAGAACTGGATCAGCATTAGATCGATCGATCGCTTGCCCAATTAAGCGAGTCATCTGACTAGGCGATTCAGTGAGAACGATGTCAGTGAATCGCCCATGAATCTTCGTCCATTCGCTCTGTTCTATTGTCGAGAGGCGATCGCTATATCCTGCAAATGACTGGTGGAGAATACCCAACAGGTGAACCTGATAGTCTCCCTTAAGCTCTAGCTCAGCAATCTGCTGAAGCAGGTAAAGATCTTGAATGCCCTGATGATGAGCCGCATACTCTAGATTCTTGCCCAACTCATCAATAATAAGCAGCACATCCGTTTCAACCGTTTGCACGATCTCTCGGATTAACTTGAGCACCTGTTGATCTGTAATCTGACAGTTGCCCTCCTCCGTCTGAAAGCGCCACTCATTGAGATCCATCCAGAAATCTGGCTTCCGCTTCTTTTTCCAAAAAAGCTCAAACCCTCGTGATAAGGCACGAACGATCGTCCAGCTTAAAGGCTCCCGTTGAGCAGTCGCTACGGCTCTTAACAATCCAGGTTCAGGAACATTTGTGACAGCTTTCATTTCGAGGCTGTCAGCCGGAAAAGCATACTTGGCGATCGCCCAGGCTTCATCTGCTACGGGGCTTTCTTCTGGCGCACACAGAGCAGCAAGATAGTGAGCAAATGCCGACTTTCCTGTTCCATAGACTCCAGTTAATGTCCAGGCTCGGTGAGCATTCGAATCTCCAATGGCAGACAAAATTCGCCGCAACGCTTCAGCGGATCGCTCAGTTGGAACATAGCCCTGAACCGCATCAGGCTTATCTAAGTCTCTCTCTAAATTGACAGATCGGTAGTAGCGGCGGTGTAGCTCAAAATAGGTTGATAGAGCCTTATTGGTCATCTTGCTCACCTTCCCGCTCGATAGTACCCGTTTAAGATAGCCTCTGATAGTTCAAGCGGCTCCCCTTCAAAGGAAAATTGAAGCTTTCCGGCTGCATCAGACAGTCGAATTTGATCCCATCGTCGAGCTAAGACTTCGATCGCGTCGCAGATGGCACTCTCAGTCAACTTAAATACGATTCCTGGGCTACCAAGGTCGTAGAGCAAATTAGCAATTGGAATCGTTTTGGCGGGGCTACCTGTTCGAGCATGATGCTGTAAGCAAGCGTAAACCACAATTTCTGGGGGTAAGCTTGGTTTCTGCCCAACACGAAACATATAGTGCCGAGAATCCCCTGCGGTGTGAATCAACCCCAGTTCCGTAAATGGGCAATCCAAGGAATCTTCGCTGACTTGCGCCTTACCACTGGGCTGCACGACATACATCCGCAAAATGCAACTCACATCCTTTCTTAGTGAAGATTCAGAAATACGGGGAGCTTCGCGATCGCGGTACTCACAAAGCTGGTAGAACAAATCTTCAGTCGTAAACTCGACCTGGCGAAAATAGTTGAAGGCAACATTCCAGGCAGTGACCAAGTTAGGTGCTTCTAGCAATTTCCAATGCAGCAGCCAAAGAGAGGCAGGGTCTTCTAGATAAGGGTCCCAGCCTTCCTGCCCCAAAAGTTGCTGACCAAACTCTGTTGGCTGGTCATCCTTCAGCAGCTTAAAGGCAGAACACCAGTACCGAATGGAGCGCACCATGTTCTTTCCCACACCGAGTCGAACAGGGGCATTCTCCCTTAAGAAAATTTCTGAATCAGTAGAAGCACGATCAAAACCCTTCTTCAGCCAGCCAAAGCGCGGGTGGAATGTCTCATGGCGAGCAAAGACATTGACTGCTTGTGTTTCAGCTTTGCCTAAGTCGAGGCTGATCTGCTTTACCATAAGACGAAACAGAACGATTGTACTTATTGTCTAAGATTAGGAGGAAAATGAACAGACGCAATACTTAGACTTAGCATACGAGGATAACACTATATATAGGATGACTGTACGATAGTCCATAGCCGTCTATTCCCAGCAATAACAGAAAATTTTGTCAGGGTAGGGTCAGAAGCCTTTACCCCAACAGTTTCGGTAGCATAATAAGTTCTAGTAAGGAAGGATTGTCATCCTTCAAGCCTTTTGCTTAATGTTTTGTAGCCTTGACGACTTTAGCGCGATCGCCGTTACCTGCCAACGCAGCAAGGTGGGTAAGCTCCTGCCGGATGCCTTGTATGTCCATATCTCAGCCTTAGAATCATTAGACCCACTTCTCCAAGAGTACGAGAGTGGAGCTAGAGAGATTGCCTCCCGCCCAGCGGGGATTACACTCGTTAAGTTCAATCTGGAGAAGCCAAGCATCTCCTACCTGTCGTACCCAGATTTTGACAGCGATCCTCACCCTGCGCTTCAATCCAGCATTCAGGTAAACCTGCAAAGCCGTGAGGTGAATTATCGAGATTACGGTGAGGCAGGCAACCCTTTTATTCTTCATCGAAAAGAAACTTTTGTCGCGACTGATTATCCCCACTACCAGCAATTTGCTGCCCTCACTCGTCAGGAAGAAGCTCTAGGACTATTGGATAATCCGAGGGCGATCGGGACGCGCTTAGCCTGGGAGGAACGCTTAGCCCAATTCAAAGTCGCGTTTCAAGGGCACACTCTGATCCATCGATCGCTCCTCAACGCCCAGTCTACTCAGGTCAAGATCGATCGCCACAAAGCAGCCATCAGCCGCAACGACTTCTCTAAACCTGTACGTCTGGCATTAGAAGCAGGGCTGCTGAACCAGACCACAACCTTCTTTGACTACGGCTGTGGGCAGGGCGGAGATCTGGAACGGGTGGGCAAACTGGGCCACGAGAGTGCTGGCTGGGACCCCTACTACCGTCCAGATTCCCCCTTAGTCACTGCGGATGTCGTTAACCTGGGATACGTCATCAACGTCATCGAGTCTCAGGCAGAGCGGCGTGAGGCTTTGATTAAAGCTTGGGAGCTAACCGGGCAGGTGCTAATTGTCGCTGCCCAGGTTCTCATCGCGCAGGGGAATAGCCAGATTGCCTACGGGGATGGGGTAATTACCAGCCGTAATACCTTCCAGAAATACTATGACCAAGAAGAACTGAAGATTTATGTTGACCAGGTGCTTGGGGTCGATGCAGTTCCAGCAGCATTAGGGATCTACTTTATTTTCCGGGATGAAGCGCAGGCGCAGAGCTTTCGGGCATCTCGGTTTCGATCGCGCGTCTCCGTCCCCAAAGTTCAACTGGCGAATAAGCGGTTTGAAGATTACAAGGAACTGCTCACTCCGTTGATGGCATTCTTTACGGAACGGGGACGACTACCAACCCTAGAGGAACTGCCTGAGACGGAAACACTCAGCACTGAATTTGGCAATCTGCGACGGGCATTTCAGATCGTCCTGCAAGCTACGAACCCGCAAGAATGGGATGCGATTAGCGATCGCCGCCGTCAAGACCTATTGGTTTATCTGGCATTGAGCCATTTTGGTCGTCGTCCCAAGCTAAGAGATTTGACACCTGTGGTTCAAAACGACATTAAAAGTCTGTTCGGGGGCTATCAACAAGCCTGTGCTGCGGCAGACCTGATGCTGATGAGCTTGGGCAATCTGGAGGTGGTTGAGGAACGCTGCAAGAGTAGTGCGATCGGGCAGAAGCGACCGAATTCACTGTGGGTTCATGTGTCGGCGATCGAGGCTCTTGATCCCCTGCTGCGGCTCTACGAAGGTTGTGCTTCTCGCACGATCGGTCGCCCGCAGGAAGCCAATGTTGTCAAGTTCCACTTCCGTAAGCCGAAGATTTCCTACCTGTTCTACCCAAATTTTGACACCGATCCCCATCCTGCCCTACACACCATTATGGAGATTGACCTACGAGACCTACACGTTCATTACCGGGATTACGACTCTAACAACAACCCACCTTTATTGCACCAGAAAGATTCAATGGTGACAGCCGACTATCCGCTGTACGAGAAGTTCGCAAAGCTGACGCGGCAGGAGGAAGGATGGGGCTTGCTGGATGATTTGCGTCTGATTTATGACTATCGTGGCTGGCAAAAGTGCTTGGAGGATCATTGTGCTGAATTAAAAGGGCACCGCGTGGTGTGGCGGAAAGATGCTGATCCATATCGGGTGAAGCTAATGCGATCAGCTATTCGAGCAAATCAGTCACAGCGCATATATGATCAGCAAGCTTAACTTACTGGACAACCTCGGTTAAGACAAGCTTTATATAGATTTTCTTTTACATGAAAAAATATAGATACTGAACTTGTACCCCAATTCCTAATCAGCAAGTGGAAACTTATCACGGTATGCTTTTTACTTAATTAGAGTAAAATCAGAAAACCACATGTTTTTGATTGTTAGATTAAGAAGTTTAATTCTTGAGGGCTAGCTCCTTAACTCTGCTAAAGGCAAACCAAAAAGAGGCGAATCCACCTAATGCCATTGCAACTAAACCTTCACTATTTACAAGCTTCTGTATTTCATCAAAAAGCGACCATGTTTGGGACATTAGGTATAAACCAGATACTCCTCCAAAAACATTAAGCGCCACGTCAGTAACTTCAATAAGCTGCAATGCGGACTTAGACTTTCTATGGCGACGAATGAGAAGGATGATTAATAATGAGAGAATAGTAAGAATGATCCATACAGCGTACAATTGCTTCTGGGTCATTTAAGCCTTCCTGTCTGACTCAACTTGCGGAGCAGTAAACCAAGCATATGCAGCAGCAAGTAGTCCACCAATAATAGCACCAGGAATCTGAGCTAATAAAACCCCCAGAAATGCTCCGCCGCTTGCCAATGCTATAACACGATCGCCACGTTTCCAAAAATCGTCTTGACTTGAACCAATTGTTAGTCGCTCATCTAATCTAGATACAAACCGTCTTGCTGCACCAACAATGTCATCTGCATTCAGAACTTGAGCAATTTGGCTCTCTAGCCCATAGGATGTTGAACTGCTTACTGCAAGTGCTAAGCTCTTTGCACGTTCTTGAACTTGGTATTGCTTCTGAAGACTTCTATAGGAAAGCTTATATCGCTCATCTAAAGCAACATCTCGCTCCACTAGAGCTGGGATTTCTCTTATAACATTAAAGTTATGGTTTTCAAGAGCATGACCTATTCTGCGAATTTCATCCTGCAAATCTTGTGGCAAAGGTTTATCAGCCTGAGAAACCGCTCTCAAGAAAGCCTCAAGTGTCCAAGTTTCAAAGGGATTCATAAAAAGCCTCTTCCAGTGAGGGTGAAAGCTGCCCAATAATAAGGATGAGAGTAAACAGATCCTCCCAACGCTATTGTACTAGAATTTTCAAGGCTATAGGCTTGTTGCTCTAGATCCTGCTTAATCAAAGGATCTAAACCCTCCAAGTGACTGATTTTGGTTAGCCAGGCTGCAAGATCAGCATCGGTAATAGTGCGAAGCCATTGTTGAGCTCTAGCTAAAGCTGATGCAGGCGCTACCCCCTCCAATAGAAATTGGTAAAAGCGAATCACAATCCAAGCATTGGAAACCTCCTCAACAGTCCATAGCGTGCTTAAAACATGAGATACCTTAGCCTTTAGAAAGGCACTAACTAGTCCCACATATTCAGTTGTCATGGTTTGATTACCAGTCAAAGCAGTTTCACAGGCAGCAATTGTGACAAGATTGTAAGGACTTAAATTGAGACGACCAATCTCTGTAGCAGTTAGGCAACCATCTGCTAAACCAAGTTGAGACATCTCAGGGCGATCACCGTTGTACTCACCATGCCCGGTAAAGTGAAACACTTGGTAGTTATTCTCTAATGCCTCTGTAACAGCAGCTTTAGTAGCTTGTTCCCGAGTAATTGAAACTGAAGTGGAAAATAATTTCTGCACTACTGCCGATTCCAATTGAGCATAGGGCATTTGATCAACTCCATCTACAGCAGGATCGTCTACATTCAGTAAAGGTTGTAACTGCCAAGGCTCGATTGAACTGCGTTTTTGTAAGTCTAATCCAACCCGAACACTAGGTAGATATGTAATACTAAATTGCTCATTAAACAATACATGGAGAGGAAAGCGATGCAAATCGCGATGAGGAATTAAAATTAGCTTATTGATATTTGAAAGTTCAGCTTCAATTTCAGAAATACATAAAAGCTTCTTGAGGTCTTCTAGAGCCGCTTCCATACTGAATCGCCAAGGGTGGCTCTGCTTATCTTCAACATCTGTTTTCCCCTTATCTCGATAATTCGCATACCTTTCATCCCACGCCATAACCCAGTTCTCAAGTTTTATCAAACGGTCTAAAGATTCTGGTATTTTGCCAGTGCTAGATGAAGCTGAGTTCACCAGGATAGGCGTTAAAGTATCAGACTTCAAAAGAAAGGTAGTAAGTGCGGATGGACTTAAATGCCAATAAATAACTGCTGTTGAAGGATCTAAAAGTTGTTGAGCCTCATCATATCGAGGAACCAATAAATCTTGTTCCCATAACAACCACTTCAGACAGATATTTTTCCCTTCTTCGGCTGTTTCCCAAGCCTCTAGAATTCTGCCGCTTTTAACCTTAATATCAACAGTTAATTGATTGAAACCTGTAAATTTAAGTGCAAGATATCTTTTCTTACTGAGAGCAGCAGCCTGGCTCAACAAGCGATTTAGAAGGTCTAATCCCTCTCTCTGCAAATGTTTTGCCTCTTCAATCTTCTCTAAAGCTAGAAATACTTGAATAAGTTCCCCAATTACTTCTAATCTTTCTTCCGGAAAATCTTGAGCACCAAAAAACTGTAAAGCGTCTTCATAGCTTTTGTGAGCCCTATCCCAAAAAAGCAAATGTTCTTGTTGCTGTAATCCATACTGGTAGTGAATTCTTCCTTTAGCCCGGTGTAGCTCTCCACATCCACT
>NZ_JACJOR010000581.1:0-5653 GCF_014695615.1 Leptolyngbya sp. FACHB-711 | reverse complement strand
CACCTTATGCTAACCGCAGCAGGATTATGGAACTTCTACCTGACTGCGGCATAGGAAGAACTTGAAAGGTCGCATTGGCTAGCTCTGTTCTTATTTCCCGACAACTCTATTGAGTGTCTCCGGACAAACGTGACCACAAATAGCAGTGTCACAGATTTGATAATGTTTTTAGAGAAAGGTGAGTAGATTTTATGTATTAGGACATATATAGCAAAAAGGCCGTGAACTAAGCGAAAATGAACAAACTAGGATTGGTGCTCTCGTCCGTTCTAATTCTTCTATTTAGTTGCTTGCCTGCCGTCCGTGCTACTACCGAAGGGCAAATCACCTTCAACAACGGCAGTCCAGAACCTCTCAGTACACAAGTCTTTAACAACGATTTGGGCACAGGAAAAACTGATAATCGAATCGTAGTTGAACTGACAGTTGATAAAAGCTTGCTGTGGGCTGGGGATCAGTTTCGGACGGTTATCATCTCCGGTAGCAACGCAAATTGTTTTGCGAGAGACTATATCCGTGGAAAACTGATCAGTGAACTTCGAGGATACTGCAACTTTCCATCCGGCTCCTTCGAGGAGATTGTCAATGGCAAGAAAATAGCGCAAACGATCAAAGTTAACTTTGATCCAATCGTCCTTGAAGGCGAGAAGGAAAGGGCAAATCGGGAAATTTTAGCCCGTTAGAGGCTTACGAATAGAAACGTACCATCAGGCAATAGCAGCACAACGTTCACAATCACCGGACTCAAATAACATCTGGTACTCACCACCATACTTTAAAGTTCCGGTGCATTGCGCTTGTTAGGCACCAGGGTTGGACGATGGAAGTGGACAGACTTCCATGCCTTGAATCAAGCCATGCTCAATGGTGAAACGGTGGCCGACGTGCTCATTGGCAAGTACGGTTCCGTCCAGATCGCGCACGACCTGATGCACCTCGACCAAGATCTGCCCATCATCCTCTAGGTGAAAGGCAACCGGCTCGACGTGGCCATCGATCTCGTTCCACTGCTCTGTCCAGTAAGCGCGGACTGCTTCAGGTCCATAGACAAAACCACCTTTGAAGGCTCTCGGCCAATGCACGTCGGGAGTCATGAGGGCGAGGGCGGCATCAATGTCACGCGCGTTAAAGGCGACATACGCTGTGCGTAGCAGCTCAATTTCTGGTGCAGGTTGATCTGGCATAAGAAGTAGGTGAAAGAGATGGGACAGTGTCTAACTTGCTATTGGACGAATTTTCTCCCTTCTATTGGGATGCTCGCTACTATCGCCTTTTGTGGACACCCTACAATAGTCTTAGCCTCAACCTGCCGTCTCATCCAATTCTGCTAAAATTATCCTAATCCTGCTTGGGATGTGAAATCTTGACTGGGTTAAAGCCCATCATGAATCATGCAACCTCCACACTTGATCTTACAAACCAGCAGGAAGCAGCGCGAGTGCTGCCACAAACACCCCTAGTTGCTAGCTATCATACGGGATGGAAAGGGTTAACTTTCATCCACTACTGCCATCCTCCCCACAAAACGGTGGAGCATTGCCTTCTACAACATTCACTGGTGATCACAGACCCCAAAAGTTGCTTTCAGGCAGAGCGTCGTTTGGACGGCAAATTTAAACACTACGCCCACGGTAACGGTCGCGTAGATGTTATCCCAGCATTTCTAAGTCGTTGGACAAGCTGGGATCAGGAAGTCGAGTTTTCGGTGATTGCGATTTGTCCAACATTGTTGAATCAAACCACTCAGGAATTGATGCAGCATGAAATAGAACTGATTCCACAGTTTTCGATTGATGATCCGGTAATCCAGCAATTAGCCCTCGCGCTCAAGACGGAAATCCAAACGGGTTGTATGTCTGGCAGGTTGTATGGCGAGTCATTGGGAACAGCTCTTGCCGCTCGTTTGTTGCAGAACTATGCAGTCAGCAAACCTTCGCTTGAGTTTAAAGCCAACGGTTTACCCCAATCACAGTTGGAGCGAGCCATTGATTACATAAAGGAGAATTTGGCACAAGATTTATCGATTTTGGATTTGGCAAGCCTGACTAGCATGAGCGAATCCCAGTTTAGCCGATCCTTCAAGCAATCGGTGGGGATTGCGCCCTATCAGTATTTGATGCAACAACGTGTGGAACGAGCCAAGCAATTACTGAAACAGCAAGCAATTTCAATTAGCGACATTGCTCTAGATTGTGGCTTTGCAAATCAAACTCATCTAACAAAAGTCTTCCGTCAGATGACAGGGGTGACACCCAAAGCTTATCAAAAGCGATGATCCAAAGTGGATTTTGGGGTCACAATCTACGCACTGCAAGATGTAAGCCTAACAACTAAGCTTACCGGACGTAGACAACCTCTCGAACAACCAACCAGCCTCATCGTTCCGGTATAGCAACTTGTTAGGTGGTGACTTTATGCTACCAATTCATAACAAGCGGCAACTGAGGTCGGAAATCTACCTGTTTCCCCTGCACTTCTCCATCAAACCTAAGTTCTAGACAGCACTCTGCTCCTCCTTGTAGCTTTATCTGCTTTGTATCACTGGATCATTCACGCGCAAGAGGGGGATTTGCGCGGACAGAGGATAGTCCGAAATTTCGGAAACCAGTCCGAAGAATCGGAAGCCAGTCCGAAATCTAGGAACGAATTCCGAAATTTAGGAAGCCAGTCCGAGGTTTTGGAAAACCGATCGCCGAACTCCAGACAAAGGTTCTAGATCGCCTCAGATCTCTCAGACTATTCAGACTCTCTCAGATAGCCCCCGCCCACCTCAGAGAGAGAGCTACTGAATTTTGTGATCGGACGAATTAAGGGAA
This sequence comes from Leptolyngbya sp. FACHB-711, assembly GCF_014695615.1. Lineage (NCBI taxonomy): Bacteria > Bacillati > Cyanobacteriota > Cyanophyceae > Leptolyngbyales > Leptolyngbyaceae > Leptolyngbya > Leptolyngbya sp. FACHB-711. The sequence goes on along the minus strand of NZ_JACJOR010000581.1, from coordinate 2,837 downwards.
CCGAGGGAATTAAGCAGCCCAGAGCCTATGCGATCGGGGTACTAGAGAAGGATCGGGAGTATTGGGAAGAGGAATTCTATAAGCACCAGCAGTGCACGGCACAGACTGATCTTCCGCCGCCCGTTCCGCCGCCTAAATTTTTTGATGAGCGAGAAAGCTTGATGGGTTTGATCAGGCACTGCCAGGACCAGCAGAAGCCGCTCTCTACTACGGTAAAACAACGCGCCCAGGAACTAGGAATTCGCCTTACAGGAGCATCTACCGATGGAAATGATAGTATCGGCCGAGATACCAGCCCCTCTCTACAGGCTGCTACGCAAGGCATTAGACGAGAATCCAGAGCTGAACTACGATCGCCTCATCTCTGAAGGCATCGCCCACTGTCTCAACCTAAATCAGCAAAATTAGGGAGAGCAGTACCAATGGAACTATTCGACACAAGCCAATATGTGACAGCCAAGCCTCCTGACCTGGAAGGATACGATCCGGACTGGGATAAGCCTTCTCTTACAATCGTTATCCCCAGAACAGCCATACCCACTCCAGAGCCAGGGAGTACGATCGCCACCCGTTCAGGATCAGCAATAGTGACCCGGACGGAGGTTTTTGGGATAGAGCCTGTGATCCGGGGCGATTACGGTAGCGGCATCGAGCAGCCACATACGATCGAGGATTTATTACCCTTCCAAGTCGGTGATGTTGTCCAGTATCACTCTGGTAGAACTACACCCCAGGGCACGATCGATCGCCTTCTGGGCAGCGGAGCCAGTATCGACGAGGGACATTCCTACAAAAGTTAGGTTGAGTTCAAGCACCTGAAGCTGGTCAGCCGACCCTTCGGAGTGAAAGGGAATTCTTCTGTACTATCATCTCCAGTACAGCCGCAGCAAACGGACGGAAAGCGGAAGCGGCGATACTCTCCTAAAGGAAAAGCGGTGGGCTGGATCGAGGAACGAGAGGGGAATCTCAAGCGCAAGAATCCCTCAGTGTCCTATTACTACTGCTGGATGGACGACGGCAGGAAGCGATCCACTTATATCCCGGTCAGTCAGATTCGCCAGATTCGAGCAATGGTTGACAATCGCTGTTCTGGGGATGAGATTCTAGCCGCGATTACGAAGCAGCCCAAACCTCACCGCACGGAGACCTCAAAGCCATGAAGATCATTACACTCCATCAGCCCTGGGCTTCGCTCATTGCGTTGGGGCTAAAGAAATACGAAACCCGGCACTGGTTAACGGATTATCGGGGAGAGCTGCTGATCCATGCAGCCAAGACCAAAGCAACCGTTGAGACAATGGCTGTTTTTTGGAATGCATTGGTACTAGGAGGCGTTGATCGGAGTCAGTTTTTCACCCTTGAGTCCTCTCGCGAGGCAGGATGGAATGTTCATCCCCTGGATCCACAGAACACTTATGGGCAAATCATCGCAACCTCTCAGCTCGCAGATTGCTTGAAGATGACCAATCGCTTCATCAACGAACAGACCGAGCTGGAGCGATCGGTTGGCTTTTGGGAAGTGGGGCGCTTTGCCCTACGGCTGGATGATGTTAGACCGCTGCCCAACCCAATTCCCTTTAAGTCGCGCCAGGGGAAGCTGCTGGACGCACCCAGAGAAATCATTGAACAGGTAGGGAGGACGGTATGAGCGATACGGATGGGTGAGTCAAGCTATCTGCTGAGACGACTTGGAATAAGGAACAGCCAGAGCAGCCACCGACATTAAAACTACGAGTTAAGCGAACACAGTACACCTTACGAGCGCAGATGACGCGATCACAGATGGCCAAAGCCCTACGTGAATGATTTGTAATTTCTGAACTATCCCCCAGCTGTCTACTCACTAACTCACTGAACCCATGACTAAGACTCCTGCCAAGCGCACTCCTAAACCCAAAGCTACCCTGCCCTCCGATTCTGAACTAGTGACGATCGCGGAGGCATCTAAGCGGCTTGGTGAAGGGTACTCCCGCAGCAGCATTATCCGGCGGATTGATAAAACGAAGGAATGGGTAGAAGGTATCCATTGGATTGACGATCGCCCCCTAAATTCAGGAAAACGGATTATTAAGATCAACCTGACTGAGGTGAATAAATTGCGAGCGACCCCGGCAGCTTTCCGGTAGTTTCAGCAGGTGAAACTAAGGAGAACCAGGCGGCAGCGGGCGATTGTCCCGATTAATTAATGCTTCATAGACACGGCGATAAGTCGCTTTATCAATCCAGGCACGATAGGTTCTAATGTGAACCTGAATGCTGTGTCCCATTAATCCGGCTGCAAGGTCTGGCGGTAGCGAAAATTCAAAGCATCGCCTTGCATAGCAGTGGCGCAAATCATAAGGCTTAAAGGGAATCTTGCGATCGTAAAACTCACCCGATACCTTTGTCCCACGCTGGGAATTGGAAAGCTTCTCAAACTGCTGGAAGTCTGGCAGCTTCCTATTTTCTAATTGCCATACCTCAGCCCATTCGGGATAAAGCGGATAAACAAATCTTTCCTGCTTGGTCTTATTTGTATCCGGCACAATTACCACTGGAAACTCTGATAAGTCAGCAATAAATACTTCATGATTTCTCAATCCGTATGTTGCCATCATCCCCAGAACCCAACGCCAGCCTTCATGTTTGAGTTCATTCATAACTTGCACAATCAGGCTATCCGATGGTAACGATCGTGGATTCACACGATGTGCAGAGTAAGAGCCGACGAGATGACTAAAATAGACTTGTCGGGAAATAAGCAAGAATAGAAGGCAGAAATGGGATAAGCAAATGCTGGATATTGAACGGGTGCTGACACAAGACCGCTTGCTGCGCGCTTTAACTGGCTTGAATCG
>NZ_JACJOR010000580.1:0-4742 GCF_014695615.1 Leptolyngbya sp. FACHB-711 | reverse complement strand
CGATTCAAGCCAGTTAAAGCGCGCAGCAAGCGGTCTTGTGTCAGCACCCGTTCAATATCCAGCATTTGCTTATCCCATTTCTGCCTTCTATTCTTGCTTATTTCCCGACAAGTCTATTCAATAGGGCAAGAAGAACGTTGAGCGGAATCGAGGCGATGAATATGATGAGAAAGGGATAAGTAAAAGGAGTCAAACAAGGGGACAGTGTGTCTCAAGTGAAATTTATCGAAGCGCTCCTTGGAATTGCTGCTTAAGAGAATGCTAACGATACCGATCGTTTGTCCTTAATAAACTTTTGTGACACAACCGGAAAACTTGCGCAATTTGCAAATCAGTTGCGCACTTTATAAACCTTTGAAGCCAGTATCGTTTGAGGCTTTCAGATATTGAGACAAATCAAGCCAAGGAGCATCAATATCTTACCTCTGAAGCTCAAAACGCTTGTTTAGCAGAAGATCAGAAATTTACGCCATTCATTTGCTAATTGCGCCAAATCATCTGCTCATCCACATCTGGGCTTGTTCGTGTGACCTATAGACTAGTCAGATAGCTATAGGTTAGCACCCGACACCACCTAGCGTTAGTAGGTGGTGTGAGCTTCATGTCTATCCCATCCTTTCGTCGTCAGGTCAACTTCCCGATAGAGTCTAGCCTTTTGCGATGACATCAGAATCATTGAGAACGAGCGTGGTACCCGAACAAACCATAGAGGTTCCAGCCAAACTACCGTAATAAAACTTTATTAATTAAGAGGTAGCTAGACCAAATTCAAATTCCACATCAGGTATGAAGTTCTCTATCCTTTTAGATTTCAGGCGACCAGGCTACATTAAGTTGAGGGTCAACTTAATGAACTCAAGTGAACTTAAACAAACTTAAGTGGTGTGAATTGAACGAATGTTGAAGAATGAAACATAACTATAACAACAAAGGATGGTGGTAGGCGATCGCTACGGCGGTATGAGTATAGTTGCTTGTTAGAGCCGAGGCATGACCTCATCAGGAGAAAATTCAAATGATTGCTTTACCTGGAGTTGCCATTCAACGCAAGATCTACGAGAGTTCGGTGTCTCTGGTGTATCGGGGCATCAGTGAGGAAGATGGCCGAGCGCTTGTTATCAAGGTACTGAAGCAAGATTATCCCTCTCCTCAAGAATTAACGCGCTACAGACACGAATATGCGATTACCCGTTCTCTAAATCTAGAAGGCGTGGTCAAAGCTTACAACCAGCAAGCGTATCAGCGTACCCTCGTTATCCTACTAGAGGACTTTGGGGGTGAGTCCTTAGATTACTGGAGACAGCAACGTTCAGGCTTCTGTCTCATGCCCTTAGACACGTTTCTCCAATTTGCCATCAACCTCACAGATATTCTAGGCAAAATCCATGCTGCTCATGTTATTCACAAGGACATTAATCCTGGAAACATTGTTCTAAATCCCGATACGGGCGTTGTCAAAATCATTGACTTTGGCATTGCCACTCAGTTCAGTCGCACAAATCCGACGTTCAAAAGTCCGCACGTTTTAGAAGGCACACTCGCCTATCTTTCTCCGGAACAAACCGGGCGGATGAACCGGACGATCGACTACCGCACCGATTTTTACTCACTCGGAGTGACATTCTACCAGCTGCTGACTGAACAACTGCCGTTTCCCACAACAGATGTCTTAGAGTTAGTCCACTGTCACATTGCTAAACAGCCTACTCCACCGCATGAACTCAATGGAACGATCCCTGAAGCTGTTTCAGACATCATCTTGAAACTGATGGCGAAGAATGCGGAGGATCGCTATCAGAGCGCTTGGGGCATCAAAGCAGATTTGGAACAGTGTGCTGAACAATTATCAGCAAGCGGCCAGATTAATTACATCCAACTGGGGCTGCAAAATACTTCAGACCAGTTTCAAATTCCCCAGAAGTTGTATGGACGCGACACGGAAATAGCCGCATTATTGGCAGTATTTGAGGGAGTAACAGGGGGAAGTGACACGGAGATAGAGAGACACAGAGATGTATGGATTGACAATGTTCCGGCGTCTGCTGAAATGATGTTAGTCTCTGGTTATTCCGGAGTGGGTAAATCGGCGTTAGTACAAGAACTCTACAAACCCATCACAGCAAAGCGCGGTTATTTTATCTCTGGTAAGTTTGACCAGTTCCAGCGCAATGTTCCCTACAGCGCCATCGTCAATGCCCTACGAAAATTGGTGCAGCAACTCCTTGGTGAACCCGATGAGCAGGTGCAACAGTGGCGATCGCGCCTACTCACCGCTTTGGGAAGTAACGGGCAAATCATGATTGATGTGATCCCAGAAGTTGAGTTAATTACGGGTAAGCAGCCATCCGTACCGGAAGTGGGAGTTGCGGAAACTCAAAATCGTTTCAATCGCGTCTTTCAGCATTTTATCCGAGTGTTTTGTTCTAAGGAACATCCACTCGTAATCTTCTTGGATGATTTGCAGTGGATAGACTCCGCCACACTGAAGTTAATCGAACTGATGCTGCTGGATAAGCAGACCCAATATCTATTTTTAATTGGAGCCTATCGAGATAATGAAGTAAATTCAACGCATCCATTGGCATTAACGCTGGAAAGGCTGCAACAACAAGGGGTGATGCTTCAGGAGATTATCCTGGCACCTTTAACGCTAGAGCCGTTGAGCCAATTGATTGCTGAGACGCTCTATCAGGATGTTGAAACCGTTTGTGCTCTAGCCCAGTTAGTGCTGCGGAAAACGGAGGGCAATCCTTTCTTTGTCGGCGAATTTTTGAGAATGCTATATAGCGAAAGTCTGTTGACTTTTGATGAGTCAAATTTAAGCTGGCGGTGGAAAATTGCTCAGATCAAAGCTCAAAACATCACCGATAATGTAGTGGAGTTAATGCTCGTAAAGCTGAAGAAACTACCAGAAAAAACTCGGCAAATTCTCCGCTTAGCCGCTTGTGTCGGAGCCGAATTTGATTTAGATACGTTAGCGATTATATATGAGAAGTCGCCCAAAACGGTTTTTCAGGATTTACTACCAGCGGTACAAGGAGGATTCATTCAACCCCTGTCTGAATTAGATGAGGACTTGTTAGTTCAAGAGTATAAGTTCTTGCATGACCGAGTACAGCAGGCTGCCTATGCTTTGATTCCTGAGGATCAAAAGCAAGTAACGCACTACTCTATTGGGCAACTCCTGCTCAGCAGGCTCTCTGAGGTCGAACAAAGTGAGATGCTTTTTGATATTGTCAACCACATCAACTTCGGTCAATCCCTTTTGACCCAGAAAGATGAAAAGGAGAAAATAGCACGACTTAATTTGGCTGCCGCTCAAAAAGCCATCTCTTCTACAGCTTATGAAGCCGCGATTCGGTATCTTGAGACTGGTATTGGCTTACTCGAAGCATCGGTCTGGATGAGCCAGTACGACTTGATGTTCAACCTGTATCGGACTCTCTGTGCAGCACAGTTGAGCAATGCTAGCTATGAGCAATTAAACGCTACAACCAAAGTTGCTTTAGAGCATATTTCTTCTGCCGTTGATCGCGCAGATATTCGTGTTTTTCAAATCACTCAATATACCCTACAAGGCAAATGTGAGGAAGCAGTTCAAACAGGTTTGATCGGGTTGCATGAGTTGGGAATTGAGATTAAGGGCAAAAAATTGACGGAACTAGTCCGTGAAGAGTTTGTTGCTGTTGCCAAAAGCTTAGAAAATCGCTCAATTTCCTCGCTTTTAACTTTACCAACAGTGAGCGATCCGGTGATTCAAGCAATGATTAGATTGCTAATTGCTGTAGATATACCAACTTACATTACGGCTAATATTGAACTTTACTGCTTCGTCAGTTTAAGAGTAGTTCGTCTTTCCATCGAACATGGAAATATCGCTGAGTCTATTAAGGCTTATGCAAATTATGGTCTTCTCTTAGGTTTGATGGAAGGGCAATATCAACGAGGCTATGAGTTTGCAGATTTAGCAGTGCAGCTTAGCTACAAGCTAAACAGTAAATCTCAGCAGTGTAAGGCTGAAATGTTGTTTGGAGGCTTTATTCAAGTTTGGTCAAAGCCTTTAGCAGGGGCAGCCACGATCAATTACAAAGGTTTTCTGGCAAGCATGGAGTCGGGAAATGTTCAATTTGCAGCCTATAACTTAGTCGGTAACATTTTTAATCGCTTATTTCAAGGAGAAAATTTAACAACCGTTGCAGCAGACAACAAAAAATATCAGTTGGTGGCGGAGCAGATTCAGGACGAGCTTGCGAAGGTGGCACTGGCTGCAGCTAGATTTTTCATTGCAAAACTTGCTTTAGGGCAAGCGGCACAGGAGCATGATCAATTGCTCAGGGAGACAGAAAAGATAGTTCATCAGGGTGAAACCTCACAAATACAGTTTTCAATTTGTCTTTATTACATTCTCAGAATGCATTTTTCCTGTTTAACAGCAGATTTTGAGCAAGGACGCTATTATCTTGTTGAAGCGGAAAAGATCCTAAATTCTATTGTAGGATTTACAACCTACAGTAGTTATTTCTATTATGGTTCTCTGATTCTACTCAACTTGTATCCTGGTTCATCTCAAGCAGAACAAAGGAACGCTTTGAAACAGATTCGATCAAATCAGGAGCGCTTGAAAGTATGGTCGGATAGCTGTCCAGAAAACTTTTTACACAAGTTTCATCTCGTTGAGGCAGAGAACGCGCGAGTCTTGGGTCAACTTTCTGAAGCAGAAGACTTATATGAACAAGCCATTC
>NZ_JACJOR010000058.1:0-4511 GCF_014695615.1 Leptolyngbya sp. FACHB-711 | reverse complement strand
ATGGTTGGCTACTGAGCCGGGCTTATTGGCAGCCTGTGATTGAGCAGCTAGCAGGAAACTATCAATGCCTTGCTTATGACCTGCGAGGTTTCGGTCATTCTCAAAATTTTCCTAACAGCGCGCCTGCTGCCCAAGCCTTGCCTCAAAATTTAACCGAACTCGATTTAACCGAACCCGTGCCTGAAACCGTGGTTCAAAAAACAGCCGTTAGTGTGGCAAGTCCCACTTCAGTAGCGATTGATCACCCAACATTAAATCGTGAGGCAAGCAGTGGGGCAAGCGGTTCTGTCCCGGTTTCCCTACCCGATCAGACAGCGGCTGATCAGGCTGAGATAAGCTCAAATCGCTATACCCCTGCTGCCTATGCTCAGGATCTCGTTCACCTGCTGGCGGAACTGCAAATTAAAAAAGCCTGGATTGTGGGTCATTCGTTGGGTGGCAGTATCGCACTATGGGCAGCCCATCTCGCGCCTGACACAATCGAGGGTGTGGTTTGCGTGAACGCAGGGGGCGGGATTTATCTGAAGGAAGAGTTTGAGCGGTTTCGCCTGGCGGGAGAACAGTTAGTCAAGTTTCGTCCGCGCTGGTTGTCCTATCTGCCGTTTCTCGACCTGCTTCTGACCCGAATTAATGTTTATCGTCCGATCGCCCGACGGTGGGCTAAGCAACGTCTGCAAGACCTGCTGGTAGCCAATGCAGAAGCTGCCCTCAGGAGCTTGCTCGACTCGACGACCGAAGCCGAAGTCCATCAGCTTCCCCAGGTAGTTGCTCAGCTTCAGCAGCCTGTTCATTTTATTACCGGACAAAAAGACACGGTGATGGAGCCGAAATACGTCCGCCATCTGGCAAGCTTTCATCCCTCTTTTGAGTTTTGCGGTCACAATGTCAGCGAAATTTCAGATTGCGGTCATCTCGCCATGATTGAGCAGCCCGATGTGACGGTTGCTGAAATTCGGGCAGTTTTAGAAAAGTACTCGGCTTAGCTTGCTTCGTTATACAAATCCATTACCGCCCCCAGCGACAGCCGGGATTGAACACCTAGCGTTAGTGGGGAAACGTGACCACGATCGAGATGCTCGGCAGCCGCACAAGCAATCATCGCTGCGTTGTCGGTACAAAATTTGAGGGGTGGAAACAACACACGCAGACCATGTTCCTCCGCTGCCGATTGCAGGTGATGGCGCAAACCGCTATTCGCCGCAACGCCTCCGCCAACTGCGATCGTTTTCAGCCCATTGTCCAACGCGCAAGCGATCGTTCTTTTGGTTAAGGCTTTAGCAACCGCCGCCTGAAAGCTAGCAGCCAGATCAGGCACAGAGAGAGCAGTTGGTGAAACGGTTTGGGTCAGGCGCAGCACGGCAGTTTTTAAGCCGCTAAAGCTGGAATCATAAGGGTGATAGCCGCCTTCGGGCAAAGAGATTTTGCCTTCGGGCAGGGCAAACGCGGCGGGGTTTCCTGCTTTGGCGAGGCGATCGATCACGGGACCACCCGGATAGCCCAAATCGAGCAACCGCGCTACTTTATCAAACGCTTCTCCGGCGGCATCGTCGCGGGTCTGCCCCAGCGTTTCATAGTGTCCGCAGTCTTTCACATGAATTAGGCTTGTGTGCCCACCTGACACGAGCAAACAGAGAAACGGCGGCTGAAGGTCCGGCTCGCTTAAGTAAGAAGCGTAGATATGCCCCTCCAGGTGATGAACGCCCAGAAACGGCTTTTGGTGCAGCATTGCCAGCGTTTTGCCTGCGGTCACACCCACCAACAGCGCACCAACCAGACCGGGGGCACAGGTCGCAGCAACGCCATCAATGGCGTGCCAGTCCAGTTTTGCCTGCTGCAAGGCTGCGTCGAGCACCCAATTAACGGTTTCAAGATGCTGTCGCGAAGCCAGTTCGGGCACAACGCCGCCATACTGCTGATGCAGTTTAATCTGCGAAGAGACAATGTTACTCAGCACCTCCCGATCGCGCACGATCGCGACAGAAGTTTCATCACAGCTTGTTTCGATTGCCAGAACGGTTGCCATAGCCTTGCGAGAGTTCTTGATGATGCTTGATTGTCGTCTGAAGCGATGCCTCAAACTAAATTATGAAGGATTATCCCTAGCCTCCTAATCAATTTGCAGCCAAGCAGAAATCTGTTTGCAAAAATTAATCAACCTATTACGATCTGAATGTGCTCCGAAAAAAACATATAGAGTTAAAAATTGCAAACTAACGTTGACAGAAAATTGCTGAAGACGAGGCAGTGAAGGCGAATGGCTAAACGGCAGTAGGGTTTTCGATCGATCGTTTGAGCGGTTTGATTTAGGCGTAAAGTTCTTTTAAAAGCTTAACTTTACGAGGTTTCCCTGGAAGAGTATGATTGCACTGAAACGCTAATCTTCTTTGTACAAACTCCTTAACAATTTGTACAAATTTCTTTGTTTTTTGTAATAAAGGGAAACAACTCCATGCGAAGATTGTTTGCTCTCGTTGTCGTTCTATTCCTGTGGGTTGGGTTCGTGCCCCCTGCTTCGGCTGATATCGCTGGACTTACCCCTTGTAGCGAATCTCAGGCTTTCCAGGCCCGGGCTGCCCAGGCTCGGACTCCTCAGGCAAAGGCTCGCTTCGAGGCTTATGCTAACTCCCAGGTACTCTGCGGTCCTGACGGTTTACCTCACCTGATTGCAGATGGTCGTCTCAGCCACGCCGGAGAATTTATGATTCCTGGCATCATGTTCCTGTACATTGCAGGCTTGATCGGCTGGTCGGGTCGCTCCTATCTGATCAACGTGCGGAAGACCAAGAACCCCGAAATGAAGGAAGTTCTGATTGATGTGCCGCTCGCCGTCAAATGTGTTGTGTCTGCCCTCGCCTGGCCCCTAGCTGCCCTGAAAGAGCTGACCACGGGTGAACTCGTTGAGGCTGACAACAAAATTCCCGTCGGACCGCGCTAGTTTCTGATTCTCTCTTCCGTTCCTCTGGAGCTATCCTATGCAAAACTTCGTCAAGTACCTCTCTCTCGCACCCGTGGCACTAACGGTCACCCTGGTCGTTCTGTCAGCCAGCGTGATTGAGTTCAATCGCTTCTTTCCTGACCTGCTGTTTCACCCGATGCCGTAGGCAATTTAGCTGAGCGATCAACGTGGGATTATCTTCGATCGGCGATCGATCAGTCTAATCAAACTAACTCACAAACAAATTGAGGCGAATCATTGAGGCAGCAGCTTGCAAACCAGCAAGTTCTACTTCAAGGGTTCGCTTCTCTGCATTCGCTGTTGCCCCAATTAAGACTGCTGCTGAATGCAATTTGCATCCAAAATTCGAAAGCGGCGAATTCGCGCCTTTGTGCAGGCTCGTGCAGTTTGTTGCAGGGCAGCATTGCCGGGTTGAAGCTGCTGAGAAACTGCTGGAAACTGACGAAAGATTGAGTTTTCCTCCAGGTATTTTGGCTCAAAGGACGATCGCTCAACTAGCCAAAAATCCACGTCATATTTCTGAATAAAATTCTTTACCTGATTCAGATCAGGGCTATATTGCGCCTGCATCAGATCGGTTGTGCGCTGACTCATTTCCTCAAAATATTGGACGTGATAGGGCAGCAAATAGCCCTCACCGCCAACCAGAATCGATCGCTGAGCAAAACTGGGAAGCTGATTGGCTTCAGCGCTGAGCGATGCGATTTGAATCTCTTTGGGCTGCTGTTGAAAGAAACGGTACAGTTCTGGAAATTCACCTGTGATATATCCCGTTACGGGAAACGCATCGCCATCAATTCGCAATGTATAGGGATACAAAAAGAGCAATCCGGTAGCAAGGACAGACAAACCAGAAACTACGGCAGCCTGAACTCGACCGTTCATTGGTTTACGAGCCAGCAGAACACGCATTAGGGAATCCCAAAGAATGACGATCGCTACACCAGCCGCTAAAGCAGCGATCATGCGAAAACTATGCTCGGTATAACGATTGGGAAGATGCAGCCGAAACAAAACCAGATGCGCTAAAAGGAACCAGCCCAACGATACGATGAGAAGCTGCGGCAGCAATACAATTTGCGATCGAACCTGATTGGCGAAAGGAAACCGATTTCGAAATTTTAGAAGGAGAGGCAGCGATACAACGAGCCAAAGCTGCGGAATTCCTAGCCATCCCAACGCATTGCCTTCTCTGGCTAAATCACACCATTCGGTGGGCATCATGCCACTTCGTTTACCGCACAGCCAGAAGTCAGTGAAATGATTCACGAAAAACTTTGACCAACCTGTTTCACTAAACGCAGGCAATGGCCTGGCTTGATCTGCGGTAATTATCGGTGAATAGGGAGAAGATTGCAGTGCATACGGCAGCAGAATCAAAAAAGCAGCAATTAATCCGGCGATCGATAATCTTAAATGCGATCGATTCAATCCAATTCCACCGCGAAATTGCCACAGGCGAATGAATAATAGCCCCGCAGAAAGAAAGACGCTCTGGGGATAAAATAATCCCTGCAAAACAATCACAATGATTAAGGGGATAAGCGATCGACGC
>NZ_JACJOR010000579.1:0-2753 GCF_014695615.1 Leptolyngbya sp. FACHB-711 | reverse complement strand
CTGAAATTTCTGAGACTGCGTACATTATGGCTGATATTTTCTTTAATCTGCCATCGAAATGCTGACCGAAATATCTGTTTAAGATAGGATCGACGATCGCATTATTAGCCTCAATGTCATCAGGGTGAGGAGAATAATACCTGGGACTAAGATACCAGATTAGACAATATAAATCAGCCCGATCGTCAAACTCTGGCTCTAGCGGATAAACTGCATCACAGGCTTCATAAATGGTTTTTGCGACACAACCTGCTGGCTTGCTTTAATAATCTTTAGGGATTGGTTCTCTTCCAGGTGTAGTCTAAACTTACCCCTGTTGAAGTGCGGAACGCTTCCTAAATTCCTTCAAGCGAGTATCTTCTAGCCCCTTAAGCCGGCTGTGTCGAAAAATTGGTGAATAGTAAGGTAAGCCTAGCGTATATCCTATTATGGTTAAGAAATATTTGCGCTTTCTGATTTACGGCTCTCTTGGATTAATCACTGCGCTTTACCTCAGCGGATGTGAAGCTTCGATTCCAAAAGATACGCAAGTGTATGAAGTAAACGGTGCCAAGGTCTGCGATTATCAACAGCGCACGCCTGCCTTCCAGGACGATTGTAATAACAACAATGGTTCTTCTGGCTACTACTACAACCCCGGTAGCTCCACCATTTTCTACCGCAGTGGAACTGGAGATCCAGTTGTTGTGGAACGAAATGTTCCTCGATATCAAACGAACACAGGCGGTACAGTTCCTCTAAAAGCCCCGGTCATTACAAATCAATCCGGTAGTCCGTTGATGAACGGCGATTCGGTAATCACATCAACTTCAAGGAGCACTTCAACAACGATCAATACAACTCCCGTTCGTTCCACCGCCTCATTTGACGCACCGGGCGTTGGCAGGGTCAATGCTGGAAAAACAACCAGTGCCAGTCGAGGACTCAGCTTTGGTCGTAGTGGATCTAGAGGAGTTGGAGGTTAGACATGAAATCACTACAGGATGCTCTAAGTAGCCAATCAAAAAAACAGTTCTTCGATCGCTTATCTGAGGAAGCGTATTCCAATCTTCCCGCTGACGTTCTAACTTTGTTCGAAGGAAGCGACAAAGATCATCGACCCTATCTTGTCTTTGACCCGCTGGTAGTCAGTTCTAATTTCTGTCAAGCCATCCGAAAAGCGGCTGAAGAATTTTGGGCACTTTCCACGTCAACCGCTCAGATTTTCCAAAATTTGACAGATATAGAAATTTTAGAATGGGGTTATCCTGAGGATTATGTTCCTCAGTTCCTGGCATGCAACACTCCCGCTTTAGAAATGCGGCTAGATATTGCTGTCAATCCCATCGCTTTCAGTCAAGGTCAGTTTCAGCTAAGCGACTTCAAAGTACTGGAAGCGAACGCTGCGACACCGGGATTCTGGGCAGAGACATTCGTGTTCAACACGCTGATTGCCGAGCATTTTGGATATCAGTGTCCAAACAAACACTTGGGAGAGGTTCAGACCCAGGACTTTGTTCAGTACCTTAAGAAGGCTTTCCCAAGTTATCGACACGGGAAGGATGTGGTCTACTTTTCCTTTCCGTATGCTGGAGCGCATGAGGATATTCTGTCGTTCGATGCCAGAATAGGATACTTCCAGCAGCTTGGCGGCAAGGCTAAATTTCTATACACTGAGGACTTGGTGATTGAAACAGACATCGCCAAAAACGTTGCCCTGAAGACACCGGAGGGTGATGTCGTTCAATACCTGTTTCTTCACTATCCCAACGAATGGCTAGTTGAAGATACGGGTGAAATGGTTAGCGACCATGACTTTAGCACCATTCCTGCGGCAAGACCATGGGACTATCTTCAGCAGCTTGTGCTGGAGCATCAGCTTTATCGGGTGCCGCCCATCCGGTCTGAAGTCATTCAAAATAAAGGTTTCTTCGCATTCCTGTGGGAAGGCGTTCACTCGGATCGCTTTGATCCGGACACCCAACACTGGATCAAAACGCTCATTCCTCAAACCTACTGCACCTATGAAGAGGCAAAGTCTCATCAGCTAGGACAGGTGTGGGAAAAGCCCATCTACGGTCGAGAAGGGGCAGGGATTGTTCTGTGGGAGGACAATGAAGCAGTGATCGATACCTATGACCCCAGCTTTGATGATAAGGACTGGTATAAGAACATGTTGGCGGTTTATCAGGAGGACTGCCCAATGCCCACTTACTCGTTTGAAGATGAATCGCTATTGCTGATGTTTACCGTTTACCTGTCATCAACAGGTCGAGCCACAGGCATTGGCTGTCGCGCTGTACCGCAATCTAAACGGGTAATTGATGCAAAGCAGGGCTTGTGGATTCCCGTTGCCCTGTAACCTCATCCCTCCGAGTTCACTCCAATGAACACTCATCACACCCCTCAACCGCTATCTGATACTCAGACCCAAACGATCGCTACGGCGGTTTGTTATAACTGGTTGTGGGTTTTGCATAAAAGTTGATAGGAGAGATTGAATAGCAAGGCCAAGTTGAGCTTTTAAAGGAACAGAACGATCGATTAGGATCGATTTCCTGCTACTCTTGCCCATATTTCTGACTTCAAAGCACGACAACTCTGAGTCTCTATTGCCGAGACCTCAAAAGGGATGAATGACAAATGGGTTAACCCTGGCAGAAATGCCGCAGATTGATCAGAGTGTAAGCCAGAGTTTTCAAGGCATAGTGCAACTTGCTGATCCGCTCGAAGCGCAGCAATAAGCGCTTGAATTTATCCTCCCAAGCGAAGAC
>NZ_JACJOR010000578.1:0-8364 GCF_014695615.1 Leptolyngbya sp. FACHB-711 | reverse complement strand
CGATCGATCGGAGTAGATACAATCCTTGACGTCGATCGGGCTGATCGGATTGTTTTAGATAAAACTACCTTCAAAACAATCAAGGGAAAGCGAATTCGCTTTCCCTCTGACGGGTCGACTAACCAGGCTCAAAAGAGTAATGCTCTCATTGTTTACATTCGTCCCACAGGTAGGCTGTACTACAACCAGAATCAAGCAGAGGGCGGTTTCGGCACAGGGGGACAGTTTGCTGATTTGGTAGATGGATTCAGGCCCACAAGATCAAATTTGGCTGTTCAAGTGTGAATTAGAAGAATGCCTTTTGCATAAACAATAGTTATTCAAGCGAGGTCGTTATGCGATCAATGCAATGTGTTTCTCTGATTGTCTTTGTTGTGTCCACCTTATTTTTTCAAAAGGCTGTCTCAGCACAATCGTATCCCTATAATCCGGCTTACGACAATGATGATGATGGAATGATGGATATGACTCCTTATGATCCTGGTGCTTCATTCAACTTTCCAAATTATCCAATTGTTCCAAATGTTCCAAATGGTCTTTTTGTGTGTAACAAAAGTGATGAACGTGCTGGTGTTGCCTACTCGGCGTATGAGGGTCAAGCTTGGGTCAGAAGAGGTTGGATAGGAGTTGATTTAGGTGAGTGTGTACAGCTAACTTCCGATATATTGACTCGATACGTTTATGTTTACGCTGAAGGATCTGGCGGAATTAAATGGACTGGAGAGCGATCGATATGTATCCACCCAACAGATGCATTTGCTCTCCCTCCCATGAGCAACTGTTCATCTCCCTATGAAAACCGCCCATTCATGGAAGTAGATACTGGAGGTTCTCGTGGATATGTACTTAATCTCCTCAATCCTTGATCGAGTATCTCTAAAGCAAATCATGCTAATTAAGATTGTGAAAAATTTAAAGGTACAGAACTTCTCCTATCAGAAGAAGCAATCACTGCTAGCAAGCTGCATTCTTTTACTAGTGATGTTCACTGGCTATGGATGTGTAGAGCCAGATTCGCCCTCGCCTGAACCAATTTCACCAAGTCCGTCTGCAGGAACTCTAACCCCTTCCGCTTCACAATACTTTGAGCAGGGCAAAGCCCATCGAGAAAAGCAGGAGTTTCAAGAAGCCCTGGAGGCATTTAGTAAGTCAATCCAACTTGATCCCGGCTTTGCTGATGCATGGAGTTGGCGAGGCCTGGCTCGCGATGACTTGGGTGATGATTTGGGAGCGGTAGCAGATCTTAACAAAGCGATCGAGCTTGATCCACAGCTTGCGCTTGCCTACAGTCGTCGTTGTGCGCTCCTTGTTCATTTAGGCGATTCACAGCAAGGGTTAAATGACTGTGATACGGCAGTCCAGCTTGATCCTTCTTCTGGTAATTATGGGAATCGAGGAAATGCTCGTTCTTATTTACAAGATTATCGGGGGGCGTTAGCAGATTATAACAAATCACTTGAGCTCAACCCCCAAAGCGTTATTGTCCTTACGGGGCGAGCCAATACTCTTGTTGAACTAGGAGAATATCAGAACGCGATCGCAGACTGTAACGAAGCAATTAACCTTGACTCTACCTATGCCCCTGCTTTTACAGTACGAGGTTTGAGTTATGCAAGTCTTGGAGATACTCAAAGGGCGATCGAGGATCTTGAGCAAGCGGCTGATATTGCCTATGAAAAGGGCGATACTGTCATCTATCGAGAGGCAGTAGATTTGTTAGCGCGGCTGCGGCAGTAAAGTCATTGAGTTGTGTCGCAAGAACTTGTTAAGGGGAAACGATCGGTATCGTTCACATCCCCTTAAGCAGCAATTCCAAAGATGGCTTCAACAAACTTGGCTTGAGAGACACTATTCCCTTGTTCGATTCCTTTGACTTGTCCTTTCCGAATCATACTCATCGCTTCAATCGCACTCAAAGTCTTTCTGGCACTATTGAACGACTTGAACCCCATCATCGGTTTCACAATGCGCTTGATGTTCCGATGATCCTGCTCAATAACGTTATTTAGATACTTGCTCTGCCTCAATTTCGTCCGCTGAGGGAATAGCGACAATACCGGCGCACGTTCAGCAGGATGATTTCGGGCAAAAAGTGCCGCCACTTAAACAGAGAAGCCGTAGACATTGGAGGAGGAGAAGGCAAGGTTAGGTCTATTTACCTTACCATCCACCAGTTTTTGCAACACAACCGCTGGGTTTATCTTTTCTGGAGACTGGAGCGAGATGAAGGATCAGATCTAATCGATCGTTCTTAGTTAAAAAGATGCTGGATGCAGCGTTAAAGATCAAAAATGAGTGAAATGCGGGTTGATCCGTGCTGTTTTCATAAACTTCTTGTAAATCTTATTCAAATCTCATTGTCTTTGCGGATCTCCTCATTTTATATGTACGGGAAGCTACCGAAAGGCAGAGATTGCTAAGTCGGGCATTAACAACTGAATATCTGATTTTTACAACTTGGTTTTGTAAATCTCTTACATCACAAAAATCCTTTGTCTACAGGATTTTGGACACTGACACGCACTCGATCGGGGTCAAAGTTTGTGTTTGCAGTTCTAGAGCGATCGCTTTAGAGGGGCAGCGTCCACACTGTTTAATTTTTTTGCATGAGTCTTGAGGTTTCACGGCTATGGGGCAATAGGGTGTTGACTTTAGCATCCATTGGTCTAAGTACATTCTGATTTTTCCGTGTTGACCTTATTCCTTTCCTAGATTACACAAAGAATGAAATGCACAATTCGCTAATTACACAAAGAGAGAGGAGCTGCTTCCCACGCCCCATGTTGATGCGCGGTCGGGAATTGGCAGAATCGTCAGTGGCACTGGATTTCAAATTGGCGATCGTGCAAAAGTTACGCAATAAACTAATCGCCTGCAAACCTCCACGAAAATACCTGTCAGGGTGCTAAAACAATTTGCGGAATTTTGCGTACGGCATTCTAAATTTTGCAGAACAGTAAATAAGACTCGATGATGTGAGTTCAATTCTAGACATTCCACTCTACACTTCAAGGAACTTATGGCAAACCTAACCGACAAGCAAGTTTTCATCTTTCAAGACAGTATTTATCTCTTGTCTGCTCTTGGCACATGGGGAGCGGCCCAAGCCGAGGCTCAAAGCTATCAGGGTAATTTGGTGACGGTCAACGACGCGGCAGAGCAAACTTTCCTGGCAGGCTTGTTTGCAGGACAAAATCGCTGGATTGGATACAACGATGCCGGAGTCGAAGGAACCTTTCAGTGGGTGAGTGGTGAGAATAGCGCCTATACAAACTGGGCAGCCAATCAGCCAGATAACAATATTGGAGGGCAAGACTTTGCCATTCTCAGCAGCACTGGCAGTTGGGAGGACGTGAGAGGGACAGGAATCTACCGAGGCATTATTGAAATCAAGAATCCCGCTAATCCTGTTCTCATGATTGAAGACCTCGGCATTGTCGAACCCTATGACAGTACAAGACAAGCTGTGTTCAAAGTCAGGCGATTGGGTAATAGCAGCAATTCCACCACCGTCAATTACAGCACAGCTAATGGCACAGGGCTTGCTGGAGTCAATTACACAGCAACTAATGGCACACTGACTTTCAATCCGGGAGAGACAGAAAAGACGATTACTGTCACCGTTAACCGAGATGCTGACGTTACTTCTGGGGAAACTTTTCTGGTCAATCTCGATTCTCCTATCAATGCTTTTTTAGGAGACAATCAATCCAGAGCCACAATTCGAGAAGCGCCAGAAGCCGTCACCTTTAAGGGCAAGACTTACCTACTCACAAACCCTGGCAACTGGGGAGAGGTGCAGCAGCAAGCTCGTTCTTTTGGTGGTAATTTGGTTACAATCAACAGTGCAGAAGAACAAGCATTTCTAGCAGGAAAGTATGCAGGACAAAACCTGTGGATTGGCTACTCGGATGCGGGTAAGGAGTATGACCTCACTACAAGAGAAGGGTTTCAATGGGTGAGTGGAGAGAGCAGCGCCTACACGAACTGGGGCGCCAACCAACCAGACAACAATATTGGAGGGCAAGACTTTACCATTCTCAGCAGCACTGGTAATTGGGAGGACGTAGCAGGAACTGGGGACTATCGAGGAATAGTTGAAATTCCCTCAATCCCGGAACCTCTTGCTGATCTGGGACAGCGACAAATTTATACATTTAGAGATAGCATCTACCTATCGACTACTCCTAAAAATTGGGGTACAGCACAAGTCGAAGCCCAGAGCTATCAGGGCAATTTGGTGACAGTCAACGACGCAGCAGAACAAACTTTCTTGGCGGGCTTGTTTGCAGGACAGGATCTCTGGATTGGATATAACGATGCTGGGAAAGAAGGAACCTTTCAGTGGGTGAGTGGAGAAAGCAGTGCCTATACCAACTGGGGAGCCAATCAACCAGATAACAATATCGGGGGGCAGGACTTTGCTGTTCTCAGAAGCACTGGCAGTTGGGAGGACGTGGGAGGGACAGGAATCTACCGAGGCATCATTGAAATCAAGAATCCTGCTGTTCCTATCCTCGTGATTGAAGATCGCGGCATCGTTGAACCTGTAGGCGGAATCAGGCAAGAAGTTTTTACTGTTCGTCGATACGGCGATAGCAGCAACGTTGCAACTGTCAATTACAGTACAGCCGATGGAACAACTGTAGCAGGAGGTGACTATTTTGCGACTAGCGACACTTTGACTTTTAATCCAGGCGAAACAACAAAAACAATCAGTGTCACAGTTTCTCAAGATGCTGATGCCGTATCAGAGGAAACCTTCTTTGTGAATCTCAGTTCTCCTACTAATGCCATTTTAGGAGACAGTCAAGCCAAAGCCACAGTTCGAGAAGCCACAGAAACAGTTACCTTTGGTGACAAAACCTACTTGTTGTCTACCGCGAGTAACTGGGGAGAAGCACAACAGCAAGCTCGTTCTTTTGGTGGCAATTTAGTCACAATCAACAGTGCTGAAGAACAAGCATTTCTAGCAGGAAAGTATGCAGGACAAAACCTGTGGATTGGCTACTCGGATGCAGGCAAAGAGTACGACCCCACTACGAGAGAAGGATTCCAATGGGTGAGTGGAGAAAGCAGTGCCTACACCAACTGGGGAGCCAATCAACCAGACAACAATATTGGAGGGCAAGACTTTACGATTCTCAGCAGCAATGGTAGGTGGGATGATGTATCAGGAACTGGGAACTACAAGGGAATTATTGAAATTCCTAATCCAGCCCCTCCTACTCCGACGCTCTCGGTCAATGACCAAACTGTCTCAGAAGCAAACGGCAAAGCCACATTCACTGTCACTCTGTCTCAGCCCACTAGTAAAGCGATTACCGTTGATTACCAAACTGTAAACGGTACTGCAACCGCTGGCTCGGATTATGGATCTACTGCGGGTAAACTCACTTTCGCGCCTGGAGAAACTGCTAAGAACGTTGATGTTGCCATCATCAATGACGCTAATGTTGAAAGTAATGAAACGTTTACGCTAGTGTTATCTAATCCAACTGAAGCCATATTGGCAGATGCCCAAGGATTGGGTACGATTCAGAACGATGACACTAAAGACCCAAAAATCGTAGGAACTCCTAAAAATGATATCTTAGTTGGTAGTGTTGGTAATGACACGATTATCGGTGAAGCAGGACAAGATAACCTGAATGGCGAAGCGGGCAATGATCAGCTTAACGGTGGAGCAGGTAGCGATATTTTGACTGGTGGAGCAGGGAAAGATCGATTTGTGTTTGATTTGGGTAAGCGGTTTAGCAAGAAACAGATGGGAGTTGACCAAATTAGCGACTTCAAAAAAGGTGAAGACAAGATTGTGCTGGATAGAACAACCTACACTAAATTGAGGCAACCCTTATTTGCATCAGTCAAGAATGCGGCTCAAGCCAGAACCAGCGACGCTTCAATCACCTATCTGCGCTCAACAGGGGCACTCTTCTATAATGAGAATGGTGGCAAAGCAGGTTTCGGCTCTGGTGGACAATTTGCTGATTTAGCGAATGGTTTAAACTTAACCAAATCGGATCTAGTCATCGTCAAATAAACAACTCAGGTTTGGTTGAGGTGTAATCCACTGTCTGGACAGTTTTAGTAGAACTAAGATAGAACTCGTTTTGGTTCATTTGTTCTTATCTTGTCCTTATTTAATACACCTCAATCACCTCATCTCCCGAAATGGACAACCGCTGGAACTTGATAATTGGGGTGTGGGAAGCGAAGATACCGTTGGCGAATTCATCAGAGAAAAACTTAGGCAATTTTAGGCTTCAGCTCCATAAATCGAGACTGCCGAGTTTGTGCGTGGGGAGTTCCTAACAACCAAGCTCCCAAGCGAATCAAATTGAGGGCAGCCGCAATCAAGATGTGCTGAAGATGTGTCTTCCCTAGTCCTATGTAGCGAGATTGTCGCAAGCCCGACCGTCTTACTCCTTGTGATAAAGTTCCTTCTACCCCTGCTCGTTGTTGATAAAGCTTCTTAAACTCTGACGTTTCTTGAAACTGCCGTCGCTGCTGTAAAGCGTCGTATTTTGCCTGCGGTTGCAGGGTAACTCTACGAGCGAATTTTGAATGGGTACATTGCTTTCGTACTCGACAGCTACGACAATCCGATTGGGAGAAATGAACGTGAATGACAGGCAATCCTCGGTTGTCGATCTTGTCTCGCCAAATGATACTTTGATGTCCTTTCGGACAAGTCACCACTTGGTTCTCCCAATCAACTTGAAACTGTTCAGACGAAAACTTTGCATTCTTCTGACTCTGCCAACTGGGATTGCCTCGAACAGGTCCAATCAGATTCATGTCATAGTTTTTCTCACTGTTGACGATGTGTTCGGACGTTACATACCCTGTATCCATCAGATGTTTCTCGGGTAGCAATTGTTGTTGAGATAAGGTCTGATGAATATCATCAACTACTGCATCATCAGTCTTGGTCGATAAGGTTGTACAAACCCCAGTGATAAAGTGGGGACAGTCTTGATCACAAATTTCAGTGACGTGAACTTTGTACCCGACCCAATCCACACTTCGCTTTGAACTGTAATGGGCTTCCACATCGTAAGGAGAATGAATCGCAAGGGTTGAGGGTGGCATGTCTTTCGGGGTTCGCCATTGAACTTGTCCCGCTTCAGTCGGTGCATAGAACTGCTGAAGCCAAACTTGCCGGAGCGTTTCTACTGCTGGCACCTGGCGTAACCATTCGGGAGTGGAGGGTTGATAAATGGCATCTAACAGGGCAAATCCATCCTGTCCTATCGTGCCCCCCAATTCTTCTCGCTCGCTGTCTAGTTTTGGCAATCGATAGTTCTCAGTGCGGCGACTATAGCGGTCAAACCATTCCACTTGTAGATATTCCTGAAGCCAGCCTGGAGCCACAACCGTTAAGTGATTGAGCGCAGCACGAAAGGTCTCTCCTAATGTCTCTAAGCGATTCAAACTCCGAATGGCACCGAGAACATGAGTCGAATCTGTTCGTTGCCGTTTGTGTCCCTTGAGCAGTTTCTTTTCGCGTAATTGTTCTAATAATTTGTCCAGCAACAGTTGTTCGGCATTACCTGCAATCAACCGCTCGCGGAACTCACTGAGAACGGAGTAATCAAATCCTGGATCGCTTAGCGGTAGGCTGAGGGCATACTTCCAATCAATGCGAGCACGAACGGCATCTGCGGCTTGTCGGTCAGACAGATTCTCAATGAACTGCATCACGCAAACTAACGCTAGTTGCCAGGGAGTCTGAGCAGGTTGTCCTCTTCTTGAAAAGAGAGAGGCGAAGGTTTCATCCTGGTAGATACTGCCGAGGGTGTCGCGGATCTGGAGGTAAAGGTTGCCTTTAGGAAAGGCGGCTCGTGCAACTGCTGCGGTGTCTTCTGGAACTGTTGGAATGGGTTGGGGCTGCATGGACATAATGCACCTCTGTTCAGCCATGTACCGTTACCCTTATCTTACGGGAGACCAGTTGCCTAGATTTTTCTCTGATGAATTCGCCAACGGTATCAGCGAAGATACGGTAGGGATTTGTCAAGCTGTTTGCTCTTTTACGCCATAGTTTGGATCAAAGGGTTGTCCCTTCTTCACCACTGCCCAGGCAATGTGTAACAACTTTCTCGCTGCTGCACACCTTGCTACTTTCATTGGCTTCCCGGCTGCTCGTAATCGAGAGTAAAACGTTTTGATGATTGGGTTATTTTGGGCTGAGTTTAAGGTCGCTAAATATAACGCGGCTCGTAGACGTGCTTTACCCCACGAAATGCGCAACGCCTTCGAGAAAAAAGGGATAGGGAGTAGGCGTAGAGGGGATTTTGGGATGAGATAATCAGGTGAAGGGAGAAAAAGGGCGAGCGGGAAATGGGGAGTGTAGAGATC
>NZ_JACJOR010000577.1:0-2402 GCF_014695615.1 Leptolyngbya sp. FACHB-711 | reverse complement strand
ATTACAGCTTCTGCAATACGAGATTTACAGCAACGGTACGAAATCCCAGTCACAGGGCAAGTCAATCCTACAACTTGGGAAGTCCTAGATATGCGCGAAAACCCCTATCGATCACCGCTTCCCTGGAAACAACAGAACATTACACAACCACAAGTCACAGGAGATTTTTCATGAACCGAAAGATTCTTTCAACCAAAATTACAACTACAACCACAATCGCAATCACAATTCTGTTCGGCGTACTCCTACTGTTCAATTTTCCATCCCTGGCTCAAGTCAATTCACAAGTGATTCCCAGAATCGAAGTGATCGAAGGTTCCCAGGAAATTCCACCCAGCTACCGTTTAGTCATTAGCCGATCTCAGGACAATGTTTATGTCTTCTGTCCGACTGACTTCGAGCCAGAGTTGAACTATCTGCGAAATGTGAAGGCGATTCAATGTAAGCCGTTTACCAGTCCCTAGAAGTAAACTAGTGAGGGGCAACAGCATAACAACTCACACCACTTTTTTGCTTTGAACAGAGGAGAGATTCAGATGTCAGAGAAAAACAAAGCCATTTTAGAAGAGGCAAATGCGGCGAACGCTGCAGGCAACTATGAAGGATTCTTGTCATTCTGCACTGACGACACGAAATGGACGTTCGTAGGGGACAAGACCCTTAACGGAAAAGAAGCTGTTCGCCAATATATGGCAGAGACATACATAGAGCCGCCAAAGTTTACGGTCGCCAACTTAATCGCTGAGGGTGATTTCGTCACGGCAGTTGGCGACATCACACTGAAGGACGCAGACGGGAAGGCGGATCATTACTCGTACTGCGATGTCTGGCGCTTTCGTGACGGAAAGATTGTCGAATTAAGGGCTTTCGTCATCAAAACCGAAGTCAAGGATGAAACTAGCAGCGCGGCGTAATTAGAAGCTCATAGATTCGTCTTTTGAATCCACCGCAAGCTAGAGGGTATAACTTTAATCTTGTCCGTAATCTTGTCCGTGGTGTGATCGCTGAGGTAGGGTAAATCGCGGCAGCGATCGCCGCTCTAGTCACAACGCTTCTGCACAAAGCTGCAACGCTTTTGTATCAAATTGCAATCCTTTTGCATCAGACCGCAATGTTTCTGTATCGAGTCATCTTGCTTCTGTCACAGGTTGCAATGTACAGCTATCAGCAAAAACTTGATTGATTTATAACTCATAGTGAGCAACTTTAACACCACCTAAGAGGTTTTTTATGCAAGAGACAAAATACTCTTCCTCAGTGTCTTTTGAGACTACGCACAGGCTCTCAAGCCGTGAATTGGAAGTTTTGAAACTCATGGCGGAAGGTCAAAGTAATTCTGAAATTGCAGCCCATCTATATCTCAGCCACAACACTATAAAAACTTATGTACGTGGTATCTTCAACAAACTTGGAGTTGACCATCGTGTACAAGCTGCTGTAGTTGCTTTACGTCAAGGGCTGATTTAAGAGGTTCAATGATGACTTCTGAAGAAGCACTGGAAGTTGTAGAGCAAATTTTACCACCAGGAACACTAACCTCTGTCAAAGTAGTGGTATTTCATCACTCTTGGAACGGTAAAGAATATAGAACCTATTTGAGATCTTAAGGAGAGGCTGCAAGCCGCTTAATCATTAGCCGAATGAAGCAAAGGTTGAGTTTGGTTATGGCAATGGCAAGCGTCCGCTCAAAGTTCTTGACCAAGATTTTACAACGCTCCATCCAGGCATTGGAACGCTCAATCACCCACCTGGCAATTGCCGGAACAAATCCAGATTTTCCCTGTTCTGCCTTTTCTTGTTTCGAGGGCTTGGTCAAAAGCTCAAACCTGATTGGTGGTACTCAAGATGTAATGATGAAGAAGCAAAGTCTTTTCTGTTCTCCTACCATGCCTGCGTGCCCGATTTGTGCATCCACCAAAACGGTTAAGAATGGTCACATCCACAACGGTAAATAACGATTCAAATGCCACGACTGCAAACGACAGCTCATCGAACAACCCAGCAAAAAAGTGATCGACCAAGCCACGCGGGAACTAATTGACCGCTTGCTGTTAGAGCGGATTTCATTAGCTGGTATTGCTCGTGCGACACAGGTTTCTCAACAATGGCTGCAAACCTACGTGAATGAGAAATATGCTGGGGTGCCCCGAAGCGTGCAGGTGACACCCAAAAAAAGGGGAGGCTAACTATCCAATGCGATGAGTTATGGTCATTTGTGGACAATAAAGGGAACAAGCAATGGGTCTGGTTAGCTCTTGATACAAACACTCGTGAGATTGTCGGCGTTTACATTGGCGCACGGGATGAAGCCGCAGCACACAAGTTATGGGAATCTTTGCCTCCGGTTTATCGCCAGTGTGCTATCGCCTATACCGACTTTTGGGCAGCCTATGGGGCAGTGC
>NZ_JACJOR010000576.1:0-4410 GCF_014695615.1 Leptolyngbya sp. FACHB-711 | reverse complement strand
GGGGACTTATGAAAAACCAAATAGACTGTTTAGGAACTAAAAGCCGCTGGTGTTGAGATTGGCCCCTCGTGACCAGTGGTTTTTGCCTTTCTGCTACTGGTTTTTGTTTGTTTGAGCATTTGTTTGCTGGTTTTACCTCCTTGGCTGGGTGGGCAAGCTTAGTCTCTAGTGGCACTCGCCCGATCGGGCTGAGGCGCGACTGATGTGCAAAGTATAGATCCGATCGGCGTTTCAGGGAAAACTCATCTTATTTCGCTTCAGAATTGCGTTACTGACTTAATAGCCGCTGAACCGAAATCGAAACATCTGGGAATGCCAGAGGATGCACTTCTCGATAGCCCGTCTTCGTTTCTTCTAGCACTTTCAGAACATAGCCACCTTGTTTTAAGCCTCGAGTATCTAGATGAAAGACTTCATGGGGACGCAATCCGAAGGTAGCCATGATGTCATAAACCCACTGCCAATGGGGTTAGGAATTTTTTAGAAATACCTTTGGACCTCTCCATGTCAGGTAAATTGCGGGGAGCAGGGTCAAACTTTTCGAAGGGATCGGTCATGATAAGAGAGTTTCCAAGAAGGACGATTGAAAAGTAATTAACCTGAATATTGTCATATTATTCTTCTCTAGTCTAGTCCTGGAGGAAAACCTCTCTGTTCTAAGCTCGTTTAAGTAGTAATGGACAAGCGTCAAGCATCTATATCGTTATCGTTATTCGATGTGTGGCTCCGCTATGAAGCCCATTTACAGGCAACGTTGCCTGAGAAGAAGGCAGAGGTACTTCTAGCCCAAACTCGCACTGCTTTGCTGCGCTACACGTTGCCGGGTTGGGGTTTTTCCTTATCCAAGGGGCAGCGACTTACCGCTCAGGAGCGTGAACAGGGACTCCAGTTCCTACAGCAGATTCGGCTTGAGCAGTTGCAGGAGGCTCCCGCTTTCCAGGAGAAATCGTTTGAAGAGTTGAATGTGGCGGGCAACAGCCGGCGGAATTACCGCTGGGCACTCAACAACTTCATTGACTGGTGCAAGCAACAGACTTGGGCAGCCAGCGTTTCTTGGGCTGAAGAAAAGCGTGTAACTCCACGCAAACGCGAGAAAAAAGGATCTGCAGTGGATCTCGGTGCCACTCATGCCAAGTCAAGGCTCTCTTATCGGTTGCCTAAAGAGCAAATCTCAGCTTCACTTCAAGAAGAATTGGTGGCGTTTAGAAATTTTCTAACCAAGGAAGAACCTTGCGTCAGTGGGCATACGGCTCAAATGTATGAGCAGCAGGTCTTACGTCTACTTGGTTGGTTGCATCAGGTGCAAGGTATTCCTCTTGAGGACTTGAGCCTGGAAACAATTGTCCCTAAAACTTCTGCTCGAGATGAAGAGTATGCTTCTTCTTTGGCTCAAGCTTATTTGCAATGGTTGCAAGACTCTAGACGAAGACATACAGATGCACCAGAGCATGAATTAATCAGCCCCCATACAGCGATAAAAGCCATTGATGCTTGGTTAACAGTTGCTAAGTTTGTCTATCGCAAGGAAATTGAAGTCGTTGGTCGAAAGAACAAGGAAAAAATACCGGTACTTCAAGTCTTATACAGCTTAAGACGATATGCGGTGAACAGCCTGAAATCCTATCAACGTATCAGTCATCAACAAAAAGATCCAATAACCTGGACTGAATTCTTGGAGCTAGGCGAGTTTCTGAGAGATGAATGCAAACCGTGGTTCCTTCAATCAATCCAGTCCAAGCGAGGTGGAGCAACTCGAGGGACATCGCGTTCCTTAACTGCGATTGCCCAGAGCTATCAACGATTCCTGTGCTTAGCGTTATTGTCTTATATACCGCCTCCACGGTTGGGTGAGTTGCGGCAGTTAAAGATTTCATTACCGTTCGGTAGCGATCTGGAGCATATTACCAACAATGTTCATACTAGAGAGAATTTACTCTATTACGACGGTAGTCAGTGGTGGATCAGAATAGTTAACAAAAAATATGAGCAGATGAGGGCACCTGATCGCCGAATTCCCATTCCTAATATACGTTATGAAAACAATAGATGTTTCTATCAGTACTTAGAGGAGTGGTTACTGCATTATGACTACCGCAATGATAAAGAAGAAACTCTTTCTGTTCTGGGACTTCGTAGTTGCTTAAATCCTCAACATGACTACCTGTTTACGCTAAAAAACGGGAAACCTTATAATTCATCTAGCTTTGGAATGTTGCTCACACATGCTGTTAGGCGAATTACAGAAAAACATGTCCCTCCGGCTAGGCAGATGTTTTTCAGTTATGTTCGTGAAACGAATGCGCTTTCATCAGGCGATATGGAGAATTTAGCACTGAGCATGGGACATCACATTCATCACTTAATAACGAGGACTTCTCTAGCACGTACAACGCCTTCAAGTGAACAACAGTGGGCAGCAGAGATCGCTCAGGCTTTTGTTGATGAAAGATGCAAAAGAGAATCACCACTGCATAGGGTAGAAGTAGACCTCTAAATCTTCCTTAAAAATTTCCTACTTGCTTGGAAATTTTTGGCGATATTTGAATTGTTTTGATGCTTAGCTAGGTCTAGCTCTCAACTGTGAAGAACCCATCAATTGCAACTACATTCTATTTTTTAGCATTTTGAACCTTATAAGAAATAGCACTTTCATATTTTGTTCTCCCCTAGTGGCTCTGATATCACCATTCATAACCAGTCGGCTGGCGTTATGAAAACGTCACTGACTATGAACTTGGACTATCATATGGCTCATCACGGTCGGAAGGTGCTGCTGATTGATATGGACCCGCAAGCAAGCCTCACTGTGTTTATGGGGTTGGAACCTGCTGAATTGGAGCAGACGATCGCCAGCTCGATTTTGAACGAAGCTTCATTAGGCTCAGCTATAGCAGAGAAAATTTTTGGTCATTAAGGCTGAAAGCATTATTACACGCTGCTTTTAGCAACTACTTCTTCACGGCTATTAATCAGCTTGAACTATCCGATCTTCAACTATAAATGGGACAGGTGCCTTTGAAAGGTCACCAACGACCAAACTTTTTCCTCTGCTAATATCAAGCCATTATGGAACGATCGAATGTATAGATGGAGTGGTGCAAGAGTTGGGTCAAGGACTTCGAGCGGACGTTTTCCAGATCCGTCTCCGTAAAAATACTCTTGCGGGCATGCAATAGCTTAATTACCTTAGCGTTAGGAGGGCATTTGCTGCCCTTCTTCTTCTCCTCAGTAGCCATCCCTGGAGCGAGAAGAAAACAGTTCTAACAAATAGAAGATCTTAAGTTTCAAGACAGAGATCAGTACTCCTAGGCAGGACCTGGAGGCTGGTCTCTGTCTTGCTTTTTGTCTATTTAACAGTTGAATTCACTTCGGATATTTTTGGTTCCCTCTACAGAAATGATTTTTTCTCTAAATTCCATTTCTGCATCTTTGATTGGTTCAACGCTGTGTAGTTTGTGCAGGATTTATCTGAATGTACCCTGAAAGAACTCAAGTCCAATTCCTAAGCACCTGATGTCTACCTAATTTCTCAAAACCCTTACTCTATAAGCAAAATGGAGGTTCGCTAAATGCACAACTTTTTTCAAACGATCCCAACGAAATCACACGTTGTTGAAAAAGTTGTGCCAGTTCCTATCCCGCGATCGCCAACTTCGTTCCCATCTACCAACTCTGGCTTACCCCTTGCTACAGACGGTACCTCATGCTGCTGAGCCTCCTCCGTAAGTCAATTTCGTTCATTACCCAATGGATTAAGACAATCATGAACCAGATCACAGCGGCCTATGGCCGCGTCTCTTCTCAGGAGCAAAACCTGAATCAAAAAGCTGCTGAGCAACAGGTGCATTTGCTCAAGAAGTACAACCCCGACCAAATCTACTTCGACGTTGAAAAAGGAGGTGTTAGCGATCGCGAACAGTTGTGTAAACTTCTGGCTCTGATGCGTTCTGGTCGTGTTAAGACTCTCATTGCTGCTCGCTTAGATCGACTCACCCGCAATAAAGAGCTCTATGACGAACTCAATCGTCTGCTAAAAGAGCAGGACATCAAGCTCTATCTCATCGACTTGGGCGACGTTGACTTAAACACTGCTTCTGGTGAACTTAACCTGGATATTCGGTGCTTGTTGGCAATCCACGAGCGGCGTGAACTGCGAGATCGGGTTCGCCGGGGGCACCGATACCGCCGGGAGAGAAAAGCTCCTTTTGGTCGTGCAGCTTGGGGCTATGTGGTTGAAAACGAACGGTTCGTTAAAGATACTCATCCCCTGATCTGTTTACTCAAACAGCGCCCTGAACCCTACGAGCACCTGGTGAATGAGCCGGATGATTCCTCACAACTGGTGCGCGGTATTAGCCGTGCTGATATTGCCCAGGAGGCTCTCGATTTGTTTCGAGAACTCAGGCATCG
>NZ_JACJOR010000575.1:0-3624 GCF_014695615.1 Leptolyngbya sp. FACHB-711 | reverse complement strand
GAAGCCATAGAACTTTTTATCTAGAGATTTATGAATGAGACTCAAAGCTTACGGGCTACTCCGTCTAACGTTGCCCATTACCCGCCGCAGATCACCTCGAACGCTCAACAAATAGACCCTCGTGGTCGGGTGCATGGGCGTTATGGCTGATATGGTGTGCCTTGATGAAAGCGCATGACCCAACCACTTTCCGTGCGTGACCAGATAGAGCTTCGTCTTCCGTACTCGGGGTGATTGAAGGGTTACTGTCATGAAGTGCAATTAGGCTAGAAACCTTGCCTTGCAAGGTTTTAGGAGCAGATCCCTTGTACTAAAAATTTTGCTGCGCCCCTCGAATTGCCTCTATTAGTTAACGAATTTGCGTTGTTTTAGGCTTCGGATTTGCTCTAATTGCATCTCATGACGGCATATGACAGCACCCCTTCAATCACCACAGATAGTCATGGCGAATCCTAGACAATTGCAAAGATCAGAGAATTTTCTGCCCCATCGCGTCAAACACCTCAACGACGACTGCCGCCGCTTTACTGGTGAGGTAATCTTCTGCAAATAAAGACCAAATCATGGAATCTTGTTTGCGTCCCTCATGATTCTCCACCCGTTGACGTAGTGTTGCCTCATGAACAAAGCCCAGTTTTCGTGGAACCGCCGCACTTTTGAAGTTAGTTGCGTCACAATCGATCTGCACTCGCGACACCTGGTTCACCTCAAATGCAACTTTGGTTAAAGCCGCTGCTGCTTCGGTTGCCAATCCTTGATTGACGTGATGGGCATGAATCCAGTAGCCGATCTCCAGCGCATCGTCACTCTCACCAGGATGCAGCCCAACCGCGCCTAGCACTTGCGTTTCCCCAAGATTGAAGATGCCATAGTTGAAGTTTTGATCCAAGTCGAACTCGCCACGGCATTGTCTGAGCCAATCTACCCGCTGGTGCAAATCTTTGGGTTCTGCACGTGCCCACGGTAGCCAGACTTTTAGATGCTCTAAACTTTGGGCGATCGCCGTAGACAACAGCAGCGCATCACCGGGATGCCAACAGCGTACAATCAGTCGTTGAGTATGAATTCGATAGGCTGGACTCAGATGTTCTGTTGACATAACAGTTGGAATCTTTACGGTTGAATTTGTTAAGGACTGCTACAGCAAATTCTCCTCCCGCTCCAGAGGCTGATGCGAATCACCGATTTAAATCCTGTGGATACCAGCGTTATTGAGCAGGTTGCATCGATCCTGCTGGATTGCTTTGGACGCCTGCCCAGTGGTTACCCTACGTTTGAGGAGGCGCTTGAGGAAGTTCACGTCACTTATCTCTACCTGATCATTCTAAGACAACTTTTACTTCCAATCTGCTCAAATTCCCTCTAATCAAGCCTTTGAAGGCGATCGGGGTCCTGACAGACCTTAGTTCAACTTGATGCGTGTCAAAATAAGAGTAAACATTACAAATCTGACACGCATCAAAACTGAAATATCCAGAATTGAAAGCCAGACTCGCAGAGCTAGAAACTGAGATCGCTGCCCTTCAAGCAGCGGGAGAAATTGTGCTGAATGGTCGGATCGACTTCTCAGTGCCAGGCGGAACGACGGTGCGAGGACAACCTTCAGTTCAGCGGAGACTCAGAATTCCTGGACAGAAAGCACGTTACCTGAGAGAGTCTCAAGTTGAAGAACTGCAAGCGGCGATCGATCGGGGTCGGCAGCTCAAGAAACTGGAGCGAGAACAGCAAAGACTGAAAATAAAGATGGCGTAACTGGTAGCGAAGGCAGCTGAACTAGGATTAGAGCTACTGAATTAAGCTGAGTTCACATCATCGTTTTGATGCGTGTCAGAATTTGACTACTTGCTTTCAAGTTTGACACGCATCAAATTTCCTCATGCGTGAGCAATCGAGCGTTTCAGCTTCTGCCATCAATCGCTCTGACCTGAACTTGGATTAAATTACCGTTCGGTAATGCCTGAAAGCTTTAGTTTCTCGTTGAGCCAGAGGTTGAGAATCACACAAAATCGTTTGATGAGTTGCGGGGTTTCACGAATAATCAACGTCTGAGATGCAGTTAAGACAAGAACTTCAGCCCTAACGTTATTTTTTGTTCTGATGTTGCCTAAGCCCGAATCTGCGCCAGGATTTCGCCAGTCAGCATTTGCGTTTCCCTGCTCTAAACCTATGAAACTCAAATTGTAGACGAATTTATCCGAACAATTGTACCCGCTGATTTCACGAAACTCAGGCATCCTTAACCATCCGTTGACATTAAAATCATACAAGGGTTTGCCCAGCTATTGGGCTAAATCGCTTGAATGACTTCCAGCAAAATTGCCACACCCAGCATTACAATTGCACAAAGCGCTGTCTGTATCCACCAGCCCCGAATTAGGATGAACAAAAAGGTAGTCACAGCGGACAGCCCGAAAATACTCGATATTAGATACGCTATTGCCCACCCAAGCGAGAAGAAAAAGAGATACTTGAGCAATTGAAAAACGAACCGAAACAAAAGGCTGTGTTGGTATTGCATCAGCTATTGCCTCTCAAGAACTGTTCTGGGGAGGCGGTAGGCAGTAGAGGCTGAATTGGTTTAACCAGCAGCGTAATATTGTCGCGACCCATGACTTGAACAACAGCTTCCGGCATCAGGAGAATTGGTTGTGGGCAGCGAGCAAACCAGAAAGAACTTCCAATTTGGATTCGTCCTCGCTGCCCGGGAAGGATCGCCCGAATTACTACTGCTTCCTGGTAATAGTAAGGAATCGATTGTACTAAATAACTAGAAGTGTAAATTTCGCTACTAAAGAAGAACCGATTTGCCAGAGAAAGCAACGTCTCTTTCATCCTTCCCTCCGATCGCTTTATGGGCTAATGTAGTTAGCTTGAAAGGAGCATAGCGGTTAAGCAATCTAGTTATCGATTTTGATTATTGATAGCCGAAATCGATATCGACTAATAGATATCAACAGTATGTCTCTCCTGATAGAATTTCACTACCGAATCTACCGAAGGAATTCTTCAGGATATGGGGAATCTGGAGTTAAAATTTCGAGACCTCAAATTAACATTTCTAGAAGAGGTTATTCTTCTCACTATCCTAGACGAAGCTCGGTATGGGCAATCAATCGTCGAGGCTGTCAGTGCTGCTAGCGGCGGAAGCTGCCAGCTCAATCCGGGCACTTTATACCCTGCGCTTCAGCGACTGCAAGACCGGGGATTGATCCAGATTCAGCACGTCCAGAAGAATGTTGCAGTGCGTAATGGTCACTGTCGTCGGTACTATCAAGCAACCTCGAAAGGTAAGGAGGCAATCACTGAAATGGAAAAAATTAGAAGCTATATTAGAAGTCCAAACGGAGTTACACAAGTCTCATTCTAATCCTAAATTTAAAGCTTTTGTGTAGTACAACGTTCATTTTGATCAAATCTGAATATTTCTCCTACCATCTTTGGTGTTTCTATTGTAGAAAATCTCGGGTTAGATGGCTATGCTCATAGAGCTAATTGAGAGTGCAGCAAGATATTTAATTTTCGAGCCGATCAGAGACGATTCAATGGGCGATTTGTGGGAGAGGGACTATTATCTAAGCGAGAAGGGAACTTCCAGAATTGCTAGAGTTGCTACCTTTCTCTGGA
>NZ_JACJOR010000574.1:0-4330 GCF_014695615.1 Leptolyngbya sp. FACHB-711 | reverse complement strand
AAATCTCAGCGTTAAGCAAATCAGCCATTTCTTGCGCTTTCTTTTGAGCATTAGAAATGCTGCCCCCAGCCTCCATCGGCAAGTCGGAAAGCAACATTGTGAAGTCTTCCAGAGTGCCACCCTCATTGTGGGCAAAGAATTCAAGTGCATTTCGCAGAACCCCTTGTCCAATCTTGGCAGGCTTAGACTTGCCAGATGCGACAATCTCTTGCAAGCTATCGCGTGCCATATCGATCGCCTGATGCAGTTCATCGGGGTCTTTCGCCACTACCGAAAAATCAGGTAAGGGATTCAGGTTGAGAGGATTTGCCGCCTCACGTCCAGGAGTCCAGATAATGACCTCAGTATTTTCATGATATTGCTCAGCTTTTTGTCTATCCTCATCTCGCCAAGTGTCAGGAGAAGTTGTCCAGCGATCACCTAAACGCGCCAGGTCATTTGCACCATCAATGACGATCGATGGAATACCCATGAGAGCAGCTTCTTCCACGATTCGTCTGACTAAAACCGTCTTACCTGATCCGCTTCCAGCCAAGATAACCGTGTGTTTCGTTAAATCTTCTGCCCGAATCGAAATTGTTTCTTTAATTTGTTGCCTAACTAAACGTACTCCGATGGGTAGGTTGCTCAATGAAGTTTTTTGTCTATTTCTCTCATTAGGAGAGTCTTCTCTAGTTCTGCTAGCCTCCGATGCACTACTATCTGCTCTGGAACCAGGGATTCGACCCTCATCAACTGCACTGTCGAATAACCAGGTTACGCTTTCTTTAATGAAAGAAAGCTGAGAAACAGGTCGGCGGTCGCGCAACCACTGGTCAAAAGACGGGTATTTCTTCTCATCTGTTTTAAACTGATGCAATGCTTCTAGAGTACGAAGTTCATCCTCTGATGGATACCCAAACAAGCCGCCAGCTTCTCGAAATTGTCTCGTTAATTCTTGGTTCTTGGCTCCACCAGGAATGGGATGCGTTCGCACAAGAACTAACCGTCGAAAGCCTTCTAAGCCTTTGTCAATTCCTGATGCACTCATCGCCTCCAGTAATCGAGGTTGATAGGATTTATGATGGCTTTTTTGCAAGGCTCTAAGGCATAAATACCTTTCGCGCTCACCCTCGTTCTGAAAAATTAAAGAGATTTGTGCGTGTAATAGTGGGTAGTTTTTGTGCGCTGCAAATTCAACCTGGCAGGTCGGCACTACGCTAGATAAGGTCGGATTCTCTTGAACTAAGCAGTAGCAAGCCGTTTGTAGCCATTTACCAAGAATATTATCCTCATTGTCCGGCTCTAATGCATCCGCAAGATTGACTTGCTCCCTCGCTTTCGCAAACGCCTGGTCAAGTGTGTTGAAATCTGATTGAAGCGGAACTGTAAGAGATACAAGAGGAATTTCTGTCTTGTCTTTACTGTATGAATTTAGAACCGTGACCTGTTTTTGAGCTAAACATTCTTCTCGATGTTCATTACAGCGTCGTAGAATTTCCCTGGGATAAAGCCTGAGCGTAGAATTAAGAAACTCCTTGGAAAATGGC
The DNA here is from genome assembly GCF_014695615.1 of Leptolyngbya sp. FACHB-711. NCBI lineage: Bacteria > Bacillati > Cyanobacteriota > Cyanophyceae > Leptolyngbyales > Leptolyngbyaceae > Leptolyngbya > Leptolyngbya sp. FACHB-711. Next base: position 2,801 of record NZ_JACJOR010000574.1, on the reverse strand, counting down.
CAAGTTGGATAAGGTGGCGAGAAATTTACCCTTTCATAGGCTACTGCTAAGCGTTGCTCAACAAGCTCTTTAGCTGTCTCTTTATTGAGAACTGGACTTAGCGGCATTGGCTCCTTGAAGCGTCCTCGCACAGTACCGATTGTCTGAGCCTCGAGCGTTGTCCAAGTTCCTTCTATACAAGAAACAATGACTAGAGTGCGAGCAGTTCTCTCATACAAATTTGAGAGTCCTTCAGCAATTTTCTCGATGAGAAGCTTAGCTTGGGAGATGTTAATCCTTTGCTCTTCGGATATCTTGGAGAGTGCATCAGTTTCTACATCTGCAACAGCGCGAGCCTGCCCAACAACGGAGTCTAGCTGATCCAACGCAAGTACAGACGGTCCGCGCAAGCCCATGAGCCAAGACAGACCCTCTACAAGGCTTATATTGTCCATTGAGGTTCTAGAAAAGCCGAAAGCTTTCTTTTCTTCGTCGTCAATTTCTAATCCTCGTAGCCAGTTGTCTCCTATTCCTTGAGTATTGAAATCATTTGAATTGAGCAATATGAGTGCCCGGATAACATCGCGGAATTTGATGGTTAACGGCCGCTCTTTGCTAACTAATGCCGCTAGAATTGCCTGCGTCTCTTTATCCAGAGCTTGGGGTGATTCTTGAGCCAGCTGCTCGATTGAGATGGGACTACCCGTTAATTCAATCAGGCATTTGATAATTCCTTTGTATTGTGGTGTCCCGCTAATTTCATTTTCTTGTAGCGAACTAACATATCCCTCTAATACAGATTTCCAAAAATCACGAACATTACCCATGTCCGCTAAAATAAATCCGATTCCGTTAGAAAACGCCTGTTTTCTAACCTTGCTGAGCAGGTGTGTTTTTCCAGTACCTCCACTGCCAACTAAGACCATACCAAGTGGGGAGTTTGAATCTTCTGAGTTGCTTAGCCGATCAAGCTCATCAAAGATTTGATTGCGTTCGCTCTCATGCAGGCTGGGTACATCGTACTTGGGGTTGTGCCACACGCTTTTGATCTGTGTGGTTGAACCAAAATCAACATCTTTCAGGGCTTGTAGGGCTAAATTCTGATCGATCATCTCTGCTCTCACCCTTTCATGTATAAGATGTGACGCTTCGGTCCACCCATGTCGATCGCAGCCTTTTCATCTTCAGAATGAATTTCCTGTGGATCATCTAGCGGCATGAGACTCAGTTGTCCAGCAAGTTCCATTTCACCCAATGTCTTATCAATTTCTGTGCGCGGCAAATCACCAAGGTGCGTGCGCAATTCAGAAAGGCGCACTCTAACGTTATAACTACCGCCAGAGATCTCTAAATAGGCTTCGCGAACCTTCTCTTTCAAATTCGGTGGTGCTATTGTTATGTTAACCTCTGCAATTGCCCCGTTCTGGGAACGCAGAAATTCCGCCAGTGAAATGTCATGAGATTCTAAATACTCTTTAAGTTTCTTCAGCAGGTGTTGTAGCACAGTTGAGGCGTGAGGAGATCTTGTCCCTTCCACAACTAAATCATTCAGAGCACATTCCCAAACCTTGTCAGTCAGGATAATGTGACTTGACACACCGCGCTTTTCAATTTCGAGATAACCTCCTCCTGCAAGCTTTTCACGCTCAGAAGGTGTCAAATTAGGTTTGACTTTAGATACTGCTGGCTCCTCACCGCTCAGCAAAATATCCCATAATGCAAGAGCTTGCTTGGAAGTCGGTTGGAAAGACACTATTGCACCTCACCTGAAACAACTGGTACTACGACGAAACAGTACCACATTCAACCTTCAGTAACTTCAGCGCCCCTCACAATCTCATTATCCATTGTCTTGATTAGGTACCCCAAGGATAACAAGATGTCTTTAGTAGTTGCGACAATAATCTTAAAGTAACCGATTCGACAACCGATTATTGGCCAAATTAATCGCTCAAAGGCTGATTATGTGACTTTACCTGAATTTTAGACAGCAACATAACCCAAATTTTGGACAACTAGAGGGCTGAAACCATGATTCTTCCGTTAGTTCTCAAGACCAATTTTTCGGCGTTTTACCCCCAAATTTTGGACAAACATCAGTTTCTGAACCCAACGACTGAACAAAAGTGATTAGTAATTCTTTACATAACTTTTGAATCAAGATAAGAAATATGTGATAGGAGACATACGAACAATCTTGGATCGTGAGTCGCCCTCCAGAAGCATTTTCTGCAATCTATAACGCTTACTAGCGATCGCCCGCTCATCTTCCTCCATCTCTAGCGATCGTAACCGACAAGCTTCTCCCAGCCCTATAATCCCTGGAACGTTGAGGGTGCCCGATCGTATCCCTCGTTGATGACCGCCACCAAACATAAGCGGCTCCAAGTGACAATCACTTTTGTCAAGACTTCTTTGTTAAGAAACGTTCGGAAGCATAACTTTTCCGAGGTGCATAAGAAGCATAAGCGTTCCGTGACGGAAAAGTTATGCTTTCAATCACAAAAGAAAGATTTTGCAGCAGGAAAAATCTTATGGAGCTAAGCGGATTCGAACCGCTGACCTTCTCAATGCCATTGAGACGCGCTACCAACTGTGCTATAGCCCCTTACATCTCGCTAATGATGCCTTAATTCGGTGAGATTGTCAACTTCATCTGATTCGATCTGGCAATTCTCATTTTGGCAATTCAACTGGTGTTGTGCGGGATCTCTAGTTGAATCCCGATTGGCAGGGTGCGGTGTAGAGAAGCTGCTGAAGAGGAGACTTGACCTGCGCGACAATGATTCTCCGGTGAGCCTCACTGACGCTTGCACTCGATA
>NZ_JACJOR010000573.1:0-3894 GCF_014695615.1 Leptolyngbya sp. FACHB-711 | reverse complement strand
ATGCATTTGGAGCCGAGAAACTTTGGTATGTTGCCAACGACCATCGGAACCCGACAACCGGCACAGTAGAAACAAATTACACCGATTTAACGGTCAGGCACAAGGGACTGAAACAAGACTTTAGTCGCAAAACTCCTAACGGCAATCCTATCTTGAGACATCCAAGAACGGAGGAGGGAGAGGAGCCGGATACAGCGCCCAACTGCTATCGCACCGACTTGTTTAGGGTCTTTTCTGAGAAAGGATACAACGTCGAAGGCAGCAAAAACAGTCCCATCTGTGGAACGTGCAAACTAGCTCATTTATGTTCACAGGGCATCGGCGGAAAGTACGGCGCAACATTTCGGGGCGATCGCCAACAAGCTTTGGCATCCGACAGGATACGCGCTCATGCCGATTCCTTACCCATTCCAGGGACTGAGGAAGGGTTTGATTACTCTAACTCTGGTTTGTTCTGGGATGAGATTGGGAGCAATCTTAAGCCCATAAAAGAGACGCGGGTTAGTCTCCAAGACTTTGACCGGACATTTGCGGAACTAGAGAGCAAAGCGCCTGACCTTCACGAACTACTGAAGCCTCAGAGACTGGCATTAAGATCGCTGTTGACGGGCGAAGTCAAACAACCCTATCACGGGTTTGATGACGCTGCCATCCGCAACCTTCTACCAAACCTCTCCCCAGAGAACTCAGAAGAACTTATTGAAATTGTTGCTGAAATTGTTGAGAAACTAAGAGAAACGCTTACACCTGATCTTGACTTCTTAAACAATGACCCAGACTCAATCACCAATGACGAAATTCAAGAACCGGGCATCTCAAAATCAATGCAGCGTTTGGTTAATCGAGAGTTCAAACGCGAAGCACACCGCGAGTTTTTTGAAGAACTAAAGAATCTCCCACTCAACTGGCTAGTTCCTTTTGTCAGAGTGTGGACTCGCTTCGAGAGAGGTGCATTTCGCCTTGAGGGGAACCAACTTATCATCTTTACCCACAACCCAAAATATAGCGATATCGCTGCATCCGCACGATTTAATATCTACCTGGATGCCACGATTACCCGTGAACGCCTAGCACTACTGCTAGGGGTTGACAAGAGTGAAATTTACGTGGTTGGGCAAGAGACGCCAAATCACGGCAACCTCAAGCTTATCCAAGTTACCGGAATGGGGAAGCTGGGCAAAAACCGCTCCAAGTCCCTTGAGCAACGTGTAGCTGCACTCAGAAAAGCACTAGAGGCGCGTTACCCTGGTATCGTTTTTGGAGATTGGAAATCCCAAGCTTCTCAAGGTGACGGACAATGGTTTGTCAACCTGCGGGGGTCTAATGAGTTCAAGGATGCCCCAGCGATGGCGGTAGTCGGGGTTCCTTATCCAAACGTTGGTTATCTACAAGTCCTCTACCAGACACTCACAGGCGAATACGCACCCTTGAACAAGGAAACACCCCACGAAGGACTACAACGCTTTATTGAAGCTCATGTAGAGGCAGAGATAGAACAAGCGGTTGGTCGGTTGCGGTCACACCTTCGACCCAACGAGCAGCTAACATTCCTTTTCGTCGGCGATTATGACCTAAGTTTCCTGGGGATGCCAGTTGAACAAGTCGAAGCGTTTCAGATTTGTCCAGAAGCTGGCACCGATGCCCAAGTCACCCGCTGGCAGATTCTGGAGGCAGTTCGCCTCCTTCACTCCCAGAGTCAGAAACTTACCCAAGTGGCAATCGCCACCCTTATTGGCAAATCTCAAGAACTTGTTAGCAAAATCGCTTCTGAATTTGGGGGGTGGAAGCGGCTCAAGAAAATATTACTCGTGCTATTAAACCCCCCTAGTAGCGGTAGTAATATTTTTTCGGGACTAACCGACGATGAAAAATGGTTGGCTCAAATCTATCTCCCTGCGTGCCTAGATGATCATCCACAAGATGCTGTTGAGCAGATAGCGCAGTTAGTCCAACTATATGGGATGAAACAATTCCTGCGGCTTTTATCTGCTGCCACACCCCAAACACAGGTGCGATTACTAGCACTACTGCTTCAATCCCTATCGCTTCCCTTCCACACTGAACTAGTGGCATTGCTCGTTGGGGGCGCGTGAAATTTTCACAGTTCCCGCGTCGCCTATTTCTTCAAGTCGCTTGATACTCTAACTCGCATGATGCTTTCGCGCTTTGCGGCACTGCCGCTTTATCAGGCTCGTGAGCCGTGTGGAGAGTTGGTGTTCAAGTGAGGAGGAGAATGAGAGCTCTCGCCAAAGTTCTCTTGAAGCTGGCAGTGCAAAAGTGAACTAAAGTTCATATTTAATCTGACGTGGGTGGTTGCCGGTTGGCTTCTAGCTGCGTAATTCTCACCCCGTGACGATTCTGCGGTTTGCGTCCAGAGAGTCGATGCGGTAGTATCCTCCTTCCATCCGTTGAGCCACCATTGTGTATAGCAACCGCCAAGGCGGTTAAGACACAAAGCGCAAGACATCCTCAATGGCATCTCGTAAACAATCAAACTGCTCCAGTTCTTTGCGGATTCGACTCTTTAACCAAGACCAGCATTGTTCAATTTTGTTGAGGTCTGGTGAATAGGGAGGTAAGTAAAGCACTTTACAGCCCGCATCCTCAATCAGTTGCTCAATGCGCCCGCCTTTGTGGAATGTGGCATTATCCATCACCACAACCTGTCCGGGAACAAGTGTTGGAAGTAAACAATTTTCCAGCCAGGTTTCAAACACTGTTCGATTACACGCTCCCTCAACCGTAAAGGCAGCTATCAGGTTTTGCTCACACAGTGCGGCAATCATATTGACCCTCCCCTCGCGCCGCCCTGACTTGAGTGCATAGAAGCGTTCCCCTTGTTTATTCCACCCATAAGCATACTCGTCTCGGTTATCCATCCCTGACTCATCAACGTAAACAATCTGGGATGGGAGTAGGGTAGACAACTGGGCTACAAACGCCTGTCGTTTGGCTTCATCGCGCTCGCGGTAGCCATAGGTCTTTTTTTTCGAGTGAAGCCAATCTTCTTGAGCGCCCGTGAAATAGTGCGATCTGCGCTTCGCAGCAGCGCTTCGCTATCGCTAATCTGCTCCTTCCACACTTTTGCCATCTCAACTTGGGTTTTATCTCCATGAGCCTTAGCGAACTCACGAAACTCCTCCCAGTCGGTGATCTTATGACCATTCCCAGGTGGCTGATTCGGCTTAGCCTGATAGTCTCCGGTTTCAGAAAGCCGTTTGAGCCACAGGTCGATGGTGTTGCGACTAATGTTAAATAGTTGACTAGCTTCACTTTTCTTCAAGCCATCAAACTTGATGGCTTGGATCACCTTCTGACGCAGGTCGTAACTGTAGGGTTTTGCCATTGGTTAAGCGATCGCTTCTCAAACAAGGGACTACTTTCAGTTTACGTCCTAACCTCCTTGGCGGTTGCTATATCACGCTAGTCAAACTGTATTTTTTCAGCTAAGCACTAATTAATCTCTAAATATCCTTGATCAGCGCTTTTCAAAAACCTCGATACAAACGCCCTTCCCGTAACTGTACAACGGGCTGTCTTGACATCTGCACCAATTGCTCATCATGAGTTGTTACAATCACCGTCGCACCCATACCATTCAGTTTCTTGAGAATATTTAATACCTGCCGAGAATTATCGGGATCGAGGTTACCCGTTGGTTCATCCGCCAGCAATACAGGAGGTGTCCCCACGATCGCACGCGCCAAACTCACCCGTTGCTGCTCTCCCCCTGAGAGTTCATCTGGAAAACAGTTCGCTTTGTGTTGCAAACCTACAACCTTCAATGTGGGTGGCAAACGTCGCTGAATTTCCTTGCGGGTATAGCCTTGTGCCCAGAGGACAAAGGCGATATTTTCGGACACAGTGCGTGTCGGAATCAGTTTATAGTCTTGA
>NZ_JACJOR010000572.1:0-5986 GCF_014695615.1 Leptolyngbya sp. FACHB-711 | reverse complement strand
AACAACATCAATTTCAGAATTCACTGAACAGTTAAGCAATCAACTGGGTGTTGAACTTAAATTAAAGGAATCAAGCAAGGGACAGACCGAATCTGATAGTTTGCTATCAGTGCTGGGGCGATCTAATCGTCGGGAATCTTGGCAGGTGCGCTGGCGTCTACCCCGACCCTCATTGGTAGGACTGGCAGCAGGAACCTGCATTGTTTATGAAATTCAGGGTGAGGTGAACAAAGAAGAATTTGCTAAAAAGCTGACCCAGGTACAAGCTGCCGGAATCGGTGAACGTCGTGCAGAAGGCTATGGACAACTTATATTTAACGATCCATTATTGATGAAAGAAATTGGTACCTGGAAGCCTCCAGAAGATGCAATCAAAGCAAACCCTGATTCCTCATCCGTACGACTCCCGACTTCTGACTCATATGCCCGAATTTTGGAGCAGGCTACTTGGAGAGCCGCTATCCAGCGGGAAGCATTAGGATTAGCATCATCCTCTACACAGCGTCAGGCTGCTCTGGGGCTGCAACTTAACCCTCCCATTCCTAAAACGTCTGCTCAGCTCGGAAGTTTGCGATCGCTCGTTGCTCGCTTACAGACTCCCAGTGATGTGCCCGGCATGATTGCCTGGTTAGATCGCCTTGAACAAACTGCCAACCGAAAAGACAAGTGGAGTGACGATAGTTTACAGGCGATTCGATCCCTGGTCAGCCAACCTGGTCGGGTTTGGGAATTACTTAAGATCCAAAGCAGGGAGCTAACCCTGACGCAACAGGGAGAACAATATTGGCAGCGAGAACTGTGGGCTGAAGCAGTCCGCACTCTGGTAGATGCCTGCATTCGTGCCCACCAGCGGGAAGGAGAACCAAAACCTACAGAGAATCGCCTAGCAGGTGTTGGAGGTGGTCATTAAAATGGTACGAAAAATTGCTGGTCGCATTCAAGTTAAAGGTACCCTCGTTGCTCAAAGCCCGATTCATGTGGGTGGTATAGCATCTGATCCAGATGTAGATATGTCATTAGCTATAGACGGACAGGGAAGATTTTATATTCCGGGTACCAGTTTAGCAGGAGCATTGAGGAACTGGTTAAAAGAAAACGAATTAGAGGACGAAACAATTTGGGGACCTCGACTGACAAAGGGAGATGACGATCGCGGTCATGCCAGTTTTATCATTTTGGATGATGGTGTGGTCTCTGGCAGAGTTTTTGAAGTGCGGGATGGAGTTGGAATCGATCGCGTTTTTGGCAGTGCTGCTGACGGGATTAAGTATAATCGTGCTGTTTTGCCTAAAGAGTCAAAAATTGATTTTGGCATGATGCTGGATTTGCAGAAGGCTGGGCAAGATGGAGAGAATTGGTTGGGGACGCTAATTCAGGCTTTAGAGAAAGGAGAAGTTCGCTTAGGCGCATCCAAAACAAGAGGGTTAGGACGGGTCAAGCTGGAAAATGCGAGCGTTAGCCGATATGGATTGAATAACCGCGAGGCAATGCTCAGAACCCTGAGAGGTCAGGGACAAGCGCTGACATTGCAACCTCAGCAAATCCGGGCTACATCTCGACTTTCGGTTGAAATCCTGTGGCAACCTCTCGGTTCGTTAATGGTCAAAGCAGAGGCGGATGGTATTGCGGTAGACATGCTGCCACTGGTGAGTACGGTTGGGGATCAGGTGGCTTTGGTGTTACCGGGTAGTTCAATTAAAGGAGCATTGCGTTCCCAGGCAGAACGAATTCTTTGCACCGTTCTGAGCCTGCCTGTGAAGGATGAGGATAAAAGCAAACAACGCTTTCAGCAACAGTTAGAAGACCCTAGACTCAGAATGACGCAGCTAATTTTTGGTATTGCAGCTAAAGATTATATTGGGAATCGTTCTGAGAATAGCTCTGAGAATCTTTCTACCCCCCAACTAGGTTTAGGAGCTTTAGCGATTGATGATTGCTATTGCGAGAAAAAGATACAGCCTGACCAGTGGCAAGCGATCGCGGCTGCAAAAGATAGCAAAGAACTGATGGAACTCCTGAAAGCAACTCCGCTGAAGGATACTCAACAGGCATTTCATGTTGCTGTTGATCGATGGACAAGTGGAGCTGCTGAAGGTTTCCTCTACAGCAATTTGGAGCCTTTTGGTTTGAAATGGGATGCTATAAGCTTGACGCTTAATCTCAATCGAATTCCCTTAAATGAGCAAGCCCCAGCGATTGCCTTGCTCCTGATTACACTGCGAGACTTGGCGGCTGGTCGGATTCCTTTAGGTTATGGGGTAAATCGCGGCATGGGAGCAATCCAGGTCACTCAAGTAAACCTCCAGGGAAAAGGCTTTGAAGGAGGATTAGCTGCTCTAAATTCAGAAATTTCCTTGTTCCAGGGCAACCTAATGGAACTGGATGGGAAACTTCTAACTGAACTCAATAACGCTTGGGCAAACTGGCTTCAAAACCCATCAGAAGGAGAAGCGCAATGACCTCTTTGTACGGACGCACCAGTGGGAAGGATATTTCTTTGCAAGACGCTTTAATTTGTTGCGTCACTGCTCTCTCTCAAGATTCTGAGACGATCGCCCTGCTTTACTCTCCTAATGAATGCCAATTCGCCAAACTACAGATGGATGCAACGTTAACAAAAGCCAATGGAGAAGCAGTAAAACTTAACTATGTATTTGAGGCAAGAGTATTTAACGAACAGTCTGAGCTGCGCTGGTTAAACAAAACTAATGGTCAGGGACAAGCCGTTATCATCTCTAATCAAAAACTAAGTTCTTGCCTAGATCTGGAATTAGAGGAATTAGAAGCGATCGCTACCCTGGAGCAAACCTATCTTCTCTGGGGTAAAAGGACCAATTCATCAGTTGGCGACCACTGGACTCGTTTGGCGACTCCTCGACTTGGTGCGTTCGATGTGCCAATCGTACTTTCCTCCAGTTATCCAGTCGAGCTTAAAGCAGTGGAATATCTAGTTGAAGATAATTTTGGCAATGTGGTAGTGGCAGAAGAACGTTTGGTCAAATTGCAGGAGAAACAATAAGTCTTCATCACGATTCGTCATAATTCTACAAGAGATATCTACGTTACTTAAGAACTGAACTAAAGGTTTCATCATGGCTGTAGGTACTTTAATTCTGGTTGGCAAGAGCAAGACAACTCTTCAGGTCAGATTTACGAATAAGAATGGCAAGGAGGTGACGACCAACATTCGGGAGTCTGAACTGTCAGCCGTTCTACTGAATCAGAAGAAAGGAGCGATCGCCAAACTAGAAGGTCTAGAGGTCGAATTTGAAGAAGCAGGCGGACAACCTACCAAAATCCGCGAGAAGGGGCAACTCTGGGTACAGGCTTCTGCTAATGCTATGACTTCTGCAAGCAAGTCTTCTAACATGCCTCAACCCTCCCACCCATGGATAAAAGGCAATTTCCACAATCCCTACAACTTTGTGCCTGCTCTACCTCGAAACCCAGAGCGATTTGAGGCAGATTTAGCCAAAGAATTGGGGGACCACCCTCCAGTACCGCATGGGGTTTACTGTGGCGATTACTGGAGCGGCAAAATTACTGTTACTTTAACAGCCAAAACACCCCTCCTAATTCCCGATGCGGCAAATGCAAAATCTCATCCAAATAACAGTGACCATAAAATCTACTTAATCCGGCGTAATGCCCAAAATCAGCCCTATATTCCATCAACTTCAGTTAAGGGAACGTTGCGATCAGCGTATGAAGCAGTAACCAATTCCCGATTGTCAGTGTTTCAGGGGCATATTGATCGGTTAGCATATCGAATGCCAGCAAAAATTGAAGCTAATTTGTTTCCAGCAAGAGTTGAGCGAAAGGGGGACGAACTTCTCCTAAGAATCATGAAAACTGCCTTCTTAGGGCACGCAGCAAAACTTCCTCGGTACAAGAGAAGTGGTTCCCCACCTGATAAAGGAGAGAGAGTTGCTGCGCTTAAGTACGAAAATACAAATCAACTGCCTCAGCATGGAGATGCTGTGTGGGTAAAAGTAAGTGAAGGTTTTGTCACTCAAATTCGTAGTAGAGGTTCTAGCTCATCTCCTAGCAAAGATTGGGAAAAGGGATGGGTTTGTGTTACCGGACCTAACATCAATGGCAAGAAGAATGAGAGAGTTTTTCTTGAAAACTCTCAAAATGAAATGTTGGCTGTGACTCCAGAAATTAAGGCACTCTGGGAGGAACTTATCAAGAACTATCAAAAAACCCACGAAAAAAAGATAGAGGCACGACGCAAAGAAGGAAAACAACCATCTGCTTACTTAGGTAAAAATCCAGGAGATACCGGATTTTCACGCCATGTTTATGATGTCAACGAGCTTGTCCTTGAAGAAGGACGGTTATGTTATGTTGAATATAGCCACAATCGAGTCAATGCTTTAATCCCTGTTACGATTTCTCGGCGTTTGTACAAAAAATCTCCGGAGAAACTTCTACCAAGTTCTCTAGAACCAGCCGCAAGTATTAACCATTTTTCACCTGCCGATCGCGTTTTTGGTTGGGTCAAGCAGGGAAGCGATCGCAACGATCCACGAAGCTCATACAAAGGAAACTTGAGAATTAGTACCGTTGAGTGTGTTACACCAGATGCGATAGAGCGATTTCCGGGACATGGATTGCCTCTAGCAATTTTAGGAGAACCGAAGCCTCAGCAAACGCGCTTTTATGCAGCTACAGATAAACTTGGATCTCCCTTAGCGGAAGGAGCGAATAAAGAAGAAGGGTATCAAGATGAAACCAAAGGACTTCGAGGGCGGAAAGTGTACCCACATCATTGCGCTTTGCCGACTGGCTATTGGGATGATCCCATGAATCCTGCTCAGAAGTTCCCTAATGACTATTACCGGGAATATCGACAACTTGAAGGAGAAGATCAGATTAGTGATCAAAATCGCTCTATTCAGGAGTGGATCAAACCGGGAACTCAATTCAAGTTTGAGATGAATGTTACTAATCTATCAAATGTTGAACTTGGTGCATTACTTTGGCTGCTAGATCTACCAGATGAACATTTTCATCGGTTGGGAGGAGGTAAACCGCTTGGCTTCGGTAGTATTCAGCTCAAGATAGATTGGGAACACACGGACCTGCGAATAGGCAGCCAGTGGAAAGAATTTTATCGATCGCTCTTGCCAGTCCAGCAAACTCTATCTCAATCTCAAGAGTGTAAGCAAGCCTTTCAAAAAGCCATTGTAGAAGCTTATAGTAATGAATTTGAGCGAGTCTCCTTCATTGCTGCATTTCTACGCTGTGCTAAAGGATTTGAAGATTCACTACCCATTCACTACCCTAGACTTCAACAAAAACCAACTTCTGAAGGGAAGGTTTTTGGTTGGTTCATTGCTAATGAGCGAACAGGTAAAAATGGAGGTCGAAAACTTCCGCTACCTCACCTGATCGACGATAGTGGTTTACCATTTATGCCCACCCAACAGTAAATTGACTTCGTGAGTATCCTTCAATGACTAAATCAGAACACAAAAAAGGACTAATTCTTACAGTCGGGACAACTCATGAACCAATTGTTTACAGCCTTCGGAAACTACAACCTAACTACGTTGCTTTTATTTATACTCCGGGTTCCTCGGAAACCTTAGATAAAGTGCTTGAGGCTTTTCCAATCACTCCTTCTTGCTTGTGGCAGCAATCAGTCCAGGATGACCCTGAGCAAATTGGGAGGCTAGTCCAGAAACTGTACAGTGCATTTTGCTGGCTTAAGGACGAGAAACAAGTTCAGCTGTCTCATATTTATACTGATCCAACGCCAGGACGCAAATGGATGAGTGCAGGTGCCACTATGATATCCTCCTTTTTGGGTCTGCAAATGTTCTACACGGATGCAAAATATTCTGGTGGCAGGTTAGATCCTGCGACTATGCGACTTGTCCCTCTTGGTAACGCTTATGATCAAACAGGCTTCATTGAAGCAGAAAATGCGCGAAAGCTTTTTAATCAATTTAATTTTTCTGCTGCTGGTGAGATGTTT
>NZ_JACJOR010000571.1:0-7350 GCF_014695615.1 Leptolyngbya sp. FACHB-711 | reverse complement strand
CTCAGGCATCCTGGTCCAGTTCTCGGTGCACTTCGCCAGAAGTATGGCATTCCCCATAAGCGGGAAATAGCTATCCTGCAGGACGATCGGGAACGCCGTGCTGAGGTCTTTAGCGGTGTCTACTACACTGAGAAGACTCGTAAGAGCGTTGACCCAACCACATCCAAGGAATTGTTGCTCTATAACGCTCCCCATAGCCTGGTGGAATGGATTCTTAATCCTGTTCTGCGGGGGCATACTGTTTACAACAAGTATGACAAAGCCAAGCGTGAGCTTCCCCCCGAGCAATGGGATATCCAGTACGACACCCATCCGCAGCAGCGTTACCTCTCGGATGAACAGTTCGAGGAGTTGCAGGCTATCATCAAAGCCAACCATCGCAGGGTGGGAACGCCTGGGGCAACCTTCTATCTCACGAGCTTGATCCATTGCGATTGCTGTGGACATCCGATGGTCCTCAAGTATCGTCCAGCATACAAATACTATGGCTGCCGCAATACCTCTGCCCATTGTCAAAACCGGGGCTGCATCCGTACTGAAAAGCTGGATGAGGCAATTATTCGCAAGATTGTCGAACGCGCTGTCCAAATCGCTGGGGCTCCATCAGCGGCTCGAATTTCAATGCTGGAATCATCTGAGGTTTCAGCATTGCGAGAGCAGATTGCGGAGACGGAACTATTGCTGCAAAGACGTCCAACGGCATCACTGAAACAAGCCTACAGCGACATGCAGAAGGAGCTTCAGGAGTTCATCCGAAACTCACAGTACCTCACCTTTGTCAGTGCCTCAGCGGAGGAGATCCTGATGTCTCTCTATGCCCGCAATGTGGCGTTCTGGTACAGCCTGATTCAACAGGAACGAGAGTTGCTTTATGGCATGTTAGTCAGGCGGGTAATGGTGCGGGATGGGGAGGTGGTGTCTGTGGTACTCCATGCCTAGAGGTTCATAGGTTTAGGGTGTTGGATAGACAGTCCATTCTCACCCTAACTTTGGATCTAGAAAACGTATGTTTTGTTATTTTTGTTCATCTTGTTGTTGTTTATTTAGGAGTATCTTATGTCATCTCGATTAACGTTAAGTACATTGCAAGCAACCGCTGAGCGTTACGATGAAGCTGCAGCACAGGCTCTGTCTGAATGGAAGTGGGGGTGTGAGTGCGCAGCACCAGGTCAATTTCTGGCGTGTTTGGACTGTACAGGCTTCAAATTATTCATCGAATTGCTGCAGAAACAGCTATGCCCAGAGGCCCCTGGAGAGTTTCCGCGCATCCTTCCAGCAAGGCAGTTGCCTCCATACTCTGCAACCCTCAAGCGAGACTGCATCCTCTTGTTCCAGAAGGGCTACACCACGGAACAAATTCAATACTTTACAGGAATGGGCAACCAGACAATCCTCCTGAGTTGGTTGCGAGAAGTAGGATTGATGGGCAGTTCCACACGAGATTATGAGCATCAGAAGCAGCAGTGTGTTGAGCTTTCCCTCAAAGGTTTGCTGCCAGTGCAGGTGCAGGTGGAAACTGGGGTTCCCGCAGATATTGTGAGTCGTTGGCTCAGAGACGTCAATATTCAGCAAAATCGGCGGCAGTTTTCTCAGGAGGATAAGCAACGCTGCATTGAGCTTTACCTAAGCGGGAAATCATTGCTGACGGTTTCCAAGGAAATGGAGATTCCGCGGTCTACAGTAGAGAGTTGGGTGAGGCGATCTGGAGCCAGCCGTGCTCGGATTAAGGGAGGCGGGAGACCCCCCACCTATTCGGAGATGTTTAAGTTGGAGTGTGTCGCACTAGTCCGAGAAGGAAAGAGCTTTGTCGAGGTGTCTGAGATCAAGGGGTGCTCTGAGGCTGCTGTCCGGGAGTGGTGGCAGAAATTTAAGAACGTTCCTGTAGATTAAGTCTGACAATTACCCACAAGTGAATGCTGGGGATTAGAGGGAAGTAGAGCATTGGACTAACCCGAAATGTTAGCTTCAAGGTTGGTCTGATGAGGGTTATCCAATGAATTACTTCTGCTGGTCAATACCAACTATTTTTCCAGTTTGTCCATAGGAATTGGATAATGTTTAGGAATGACAATAGAGGTGCAGTTAACTGCACTTATGAGGGCAATTGCTCCATTTATGCTTGCTTAGGTTTACACCACTTTTTTGATACTGCTTTTCAGGGACAGAACGACCGTTGAGCGAACCCTGCCCCTTCACGAGCCAGGGGTTATGAATCAAGCAGGCTTTTCACGCCTCGTCCGCCTCGATTTAGGACGTGGTGTAAATCATCATTGTCTTCACATCCTTGTGCTCTAAAAGCTCTTGAACGGCCCGAATGTCATACCCGTCCTGCAACAGATGGGTCGCGAAACTATGACGAAACGTGTGACACCCCACTCGCTTTTGGATTCCTGCCGCTTGGGTAGCGGCAGGAACATAGGTTATCTGTGAGAGAAGGTTATCTGCCGCCGCTCAACTTAGCCGTTATGCCGCTTCAGCAATCAATGAAGATAGAATGAGAAGAATTTGATGAGGACAATTGTCCAACCTTGCTCTTGTACCTATTACGGGCTTGATGTCATATTCCACAGTTCTCCTGCCCTCGTGTTGGGTTGAGTTCATGAGTGTTATGGCTCATAGTGAGATGAGCTGATTTAGGACAAAGAAGCAACTTTCATATCATAAAGATCGTCTAGATGGGCATTTGTCTTTACAAAGCATTATATAGCTCTGTCCCTGCTTAATCTTTTAATAAACTAACAATAAGTAATTAGTGAGTAATATTTGATACTCAAAAACTTTGGGTGGTAGTTGATCTTTAAAAATCCAAATATTGATGTCGTTTGAAATTGGATTGCTATAACTGAGTAAAGCACTTTTTGAAACCTGTTTTGTGTAGAATTCTGAATAAGGCGACTTCTGATTTCATCTGTGAGCTCTTGGTCTTAGTAAACCTGCTCTAGCCAGAGGTATCTACCAATGTCTATCAACGAAATTAATCCTGGAAACGGCTTGGAGACTGGCGTAGATTCCTCTACTGGTTTACCTGGTAGCATTTCTGATATTAATCGTGATCCCTTTAAACAGCCACCCAGTAAGGTTCATAGTACTCTTGTAAACATTTCGACGCATCCTCTTTTGAATCCTGCTGATGGCTTGGATACAGGAGCAAGCCATGACAGCAGCATTAATGCTACTCAAACCAAATCTGGTGCTGGTGCCTCATTAGTATATGGCGATGAATTTGAAAGCGGAATTCCTCCAATTGATTCTGTTGCTCGACAAGTAGGCAAAGCATTAGATGCCGTTGACAAAATCGTTGAGGATAGTACTCCGAGTGTACGTCAGTTCATTAGCGAAACAGTTACCCAGATCTCCGAAGCCACGCAGGATGGCATTGATACAGCTCGGAAAAATTGGAGTGCTCCGGACAACGAACTTCGCGAGGCTTTGACCGATCGCGTTCAGCGGGGGGTTGGGCTCATTAGAAAATGGGTTACTAATCTGTCTGAGAACCGCGATGTCCGAGAACTCGTGGATAGTGCTATCACTGTTGGGCGCAATCTTGCCGAAAAGACTGGAGATGTTATCCAAAACGCTCAAGTTGCTGCCGAATCTTGGCTAGACGGAGCTTATAACGAAACTTATTTTGGGAATGTTCTACCCTCACGTCCGTCTAATGGTGGCGATCGCCTGAATCAATCTTTTATCGGTGTCATTGATACTGGCTTCGAGGCACAAGATCATGGAACTCAAGTAATAGACGTGATTCAGCGGGTTGGCCACCAATTCCCAGATTGGCTAGCAGATAGTGTGGGAAGCGGAACATGGTCAAAGGCCTTGGTGAATTTCGTTGATGCGGCAAAAGCAAGAGGGCACTCCAATGCAGTCATCAATCTCAGCTTTGATTTGACTCAAACTAACCCGGATGGCAGTGTCTCAACCCGCTATGAATTGACTGCTGCGGAAAGAGAGGCTTTGAAGTACGCCCAAGCAAATAGGGTGCTAGTTGTTGCTTCGGCAGGCAATCAGGGTGGAGCCATGTCTGCTTTAGGGCAGGCATCTCAAGAGTTTGACAATGTGATTGCAGTAGGAGCCACTGAGGCAGGAAAACGAGCGGGGTATTCCAGCTATGGAGCAGGGTTAGACTTTGTTGCCTCTGGTCAGGGAAGAGAAGCAATGGGAACATCTCTAGCGGCGGCTAGAGTGACAGGAGCGATCGCCAAAATTTGGGACGCAAACCCACAACTAGACTATCGCCAGGTCGTGCAAACGCTTGAGTCAACTGCGATCGATTTGCAGAAACCAGGATGGGATTCTGAGACGGGCTATGGTGAGTTAAATACCTCAGCCGCGATCGATTTGGCTGACGACCTCATCCCTCAACCCCAATCGCGTTCAACTCAAGTTCTGCCTACGATTAAAAGAAATCAAGCTGAAGACTTGCATAACGACGTTTTTGAACACGAAAGCTCAACTTGGCAGTTAAATGGTGCTATTGCTAGTGAGCGACCTAATCGGGTGTCAGAAGGCACTGGATCTGAGACCATTCCTGCTCCTGCATTGAATCTGAATTATGGATCTGCGAATGCCGCAGAGCGCTGGAACGAGGCGGATGAAATGCGTTATGGGTCGGCAGATGCAGCGGCGGCTTGGCACGGAGAAGAGATCCGTGAACCTGAGCCATCAAGCTATGAAGACATGTCAGCGAACGCAGCAGAACATTGGATTGAGAATGCACCTGCTCCTAATCCAATCACGCCATCAGTTCCAAATCTAAAATATGAGCAGGGAGCACCCCTAACTTATGATCCTGCTGTGAAACAGTGGCAGCAACGCATGAAAGACCAGGGCTATGCCCCTAATATCGCTGTAGATGGTTTTTATGGACCAGAAAGCGAACAAGTTGCCCGCAAATTCCAAGAGGCGCAAGGGCTAGAAGTAGACGGAGTTGTGGGTCCGAAAACCTGGGATGCCGCCTTTAAAGCGCCTTTGCAGCCCGTTTCGATCGCTGCCACAGACCATGCAGATGAAACCGCGACAGAGTCACTATTAGAGGTTGAAGACTCACATAGTAGTACGGAGGCATTTGTACGAGATGTTATCGTTGGTGCTGGTGAAGTAGTAGGAGAAACAGCAAGTGATTTGTTGGATACCATAACCAATCCGATGCAGGCTGTAAGAGACACTTGGGCGGGCTTAGAAGCTGCCGTGAGAGATCCTGGGCAGGTGGCTAGGCAAGCTTGGGACGACTTTACAGAACCTTATGAGGAAGCTTTGGACAACGATCGTCCAGGACAAGCAGTTGGTCGAGCCGTTGTTGAGGTCGTTACATCTCCTGCAAGAGCCATTAGGACAATTCTCAGGCTTCCTCAAATTCTCGGCGATTCTGGAAGAGGGTCAATCTCTGGTGATGTTGATGGAAATAGTGATAGCGACACCTTAAGTGAGAATGGTAGAAGTTTTGAAGGAGGACCAGGTTCAGACAATCTTGATGCTGATGATACTCCGCCTCCTGACCCCAATTCTGATAGTGGTTTTCCTCCATCAAATTCCCCCAACTCATCATCAATTGAATATCCAGAAGATCAGTGGTGGGAGGCATCTAATTTCGGTCCCAATTGGTGGGGTACTAGAGTACCTAGGAGCTTCAATCTCAGGGTAGACGGACAGATTTATCATGTCGTTCCCAATGCTACAGAGCATCTCGACGACTATGTGTACCGAGCAAAGAGAGACAGGTATCCAGTAGCCCAGCCTGGTAGAGCTCCTAGCGGTGAATTTCCGCTTAGTCCCTTAGCTGCAGCTATTGAACAGGCTCAAGCACAAGGACTTAAGCCTGGTAGAAATTCTATAACTGTTGGAGCCTGGGAACTTGGTATTGATGTTAAAACCAATGAGAATGTAATTTACCATGCTGTCTATCGACCTTGAGAAGGGTAAAAGGCAATGAATAGATAGAGATTGTCTGTTACCGTAGATTGGGTCTTACTCCTTTGTTAAGAACTACAACATTTGAGATTTGAAGCTTCAGCGAATAACCCATAGGGTGGAACATTAAATGAAACAAATGCAATCACCTTCTCAGGTGATGATGACGCAACTACGATCGCTATTTCTATGAATCAGGTTGGAAAAGCGACAGACTACCAAAGGTTATGAAATGCGAATCGCCATTACTCAAAGTGCGTTGAAGAAATTCAGCATGTGTTTTAAGCGTACATAGATGTAAATTACAAATTGCTAATTTTGAGAGTGCGATCGTAGCATCACAAATCGCTGAACCGGAACGGAGCATGGGTTGTCTGGTGAGTTGCAAAGGTTATTGCCGTCCGGTTAACTCAACTGTTACCGCCTCTATGATTACTGAAAATGAATAGATTCGGCAGTGTCTGAAGTGATAATACGCCGGAGCGAGAGTTTTGGGCGTACTACAGAAATGTGCCTAATAGTCTTTTTCGGCAAAGTTTCAACAGATAGCTCTTCTTCCCCTACAAACCAAAGAAGGCACATCAATAAATACCAACTTTAGACCAAAACTAAGTAGGGGTAAAGGTAGCATAGCTGCAACGAAGTGCCATCCGGTCGCTGGAATAATTGAGGAGTAGGGAATCCAGCAAAAAAACTTGAAAAATAGAAACTTGCCCAAAAAAAGGACTTGGATTACCTACAAAATTTACGACAGAATCAGCATTTGAAGCCTTTTTTACTTCAAAACTTGCCCGAAAATGACCATTTCTTGGTAAGTTTTAGCTAAACAATAAAATTTTTCTGAATTCCTTACACAGTAAAGCTTTCAGACGCTACATGGCACTTCGTTGCAGCTTCGCTACCTTTGCCCCTTAAAGCATATTCCAGTAATCGACAGCTTATGGATTTGAGTTGATTGAGTTATCGATTCTCAATGGGTATCTCTCACTGCAAGATTTACAAGATTTGGATGCACTCATTAAATAGTGAAGGATATTGTTGTCTTGGTAACTTTGCTTAATCCCTCACTACTACGAGAAGTAACAAGTAAAGCATTAATTAGAAAATCTGGCAATTCAGGATTAACTTGTTTTCTAGTTTCCTCACTTCTTTCAGATAAACCGTCAACAATGACTAGAATTCGATTTTTGCGGAGAAGCTGTTCTAATAGTGCTTCCGAAATAGGATCAGATTCATCAGCAAGGTTTTGGAGCTGTCCCCGAATTGCTTCAAATATAGGAGTTTTACTTCCTGCTGTCTTTAAATCTAGGTCTCCTTCAAGGATCACTGGCAGCATTTGATGTTTGCAGGGACGATCTGTTGCTTTGCTTGCCAGTGCCCAAAGAGCAATCTGACATGCTAGGCTAGTTTTTCCCACTCCTTCCTCTCCCTGGATTAATA
>NZ_JACJOR010000570.1:0-4002 GCF_014695615.1 Leptolyngbya sp. FACHB-711 | reverse complement strand
AGAGGAATTCGTTTTGCATCCCGGTGATTGCTATGGATTTAAGGCAGGCACAGGTATCGCCCATCAACTGATTAACCGATCTGAAGAAAACGTAACCTATCTTGAGGTTGGCGATCGCCCTGAGGGAGATGAGGTCGAATACCCAAATGATGATCTCAAAGCAACACAATTGCCGAATGGTGAATGGGTTTTAACGCACAAAGATGGTCGCGCATATTAGTAGCACCGCCTAACAGCCCCTGCAGCGGACGGATTTAGGTGATGGTGTTGATGCAAAGGTCTTCTGCTGTCGCTGAAGGGGAACGTTACTACCTCTATGATTGCCGAAAATGATTAGTCTCGGCAGGGTTCCTAGTCTGCATCCTAGGCATTACAAGGCTCTAAGGCATACTACACACGATCGCTTCAGGTTTATTTTCGAACAATTGAGCTGTTGCTGAATTTTTGTTGTTCTTGTGCAAGTTTTGGATTGAGTTGCCAAAGATATGTTTGTCTGGCTGGCCCCTCAAATCATTAGTATCTGGACGTTTACAACATTTCAGCATGGAAGTTGTCCTAGAGTTGCCTGATAGAGATAAGTGAAGTTGTTTCTACCTAAATCCCCTGCAACTTTCCCTTCGACAATGAATTCCTTATCCTCGCCTTTATATAGCAGCAGAAAAAAATGGTCGCTCAGGCTGAAAGCTTTTTGAGTTGGGCATGCCAGCGATCGCTTCAATTGTATGTTTAATGAGTTGAACTGTCCCGTTTTTGGCTGTTTCTGGGACAGTTGATGCTGTAGAAGCTTGATTTTCATTGTTTTAGCCTTCCTACTGCAACTAGACCAAACACCGTAAGTGGGACATTTGGTCCTTAGCAACCATTTTTTCTCATTTGCTATACAAAGGTGTTATGCCAATAGGGAACGACCATTGTAAAGGCTAGCAAGTTCAACGTTTCGAGCTAGTGCCCATGCCCGTCGAACGGCTGCATCTGCATTCACCAGTCCATGTCCAAAGTATAAGTCTCGACCTGCAGATCCCAAATCCATTGCTGTGTCGGTTAGAATCTGCCGCAGTTCCCCTCCAGTTAAATTCGTGTTCACACTCCAGACTAGGGAAGCAATTGCCGCCATATTTGGATTTGCACAAGACGTTCCACCAAAGTAATCTAGCTGCCCTAGCGTATTCATTACAGGAGAGTCAGTTGCTGCCATCATCGTTAGCTTGCTGCCATAGTTGGAGTAACCTGCTCGCCTAACTGCAGCTGCATTCAACAGTCCGTTGATGATCTGTACGTCCGATCGCGCCAGTGCGCCAACTGACATCACGTTACTATGATTCGCCTCCAGACGACCAATTCCACCGCTTTCCCAAAAATTAGTAGGGTCATCCATGTCTACATTGCCGTTTCCGGCTGCCATTGCAAATACGGCAATGTCTGCACAGTCAGAAAAGATTTGTTCAAGTTCTGCTTGCGTACCACCGTTAGTCAACCAGAGTTCGCCCGCAATACCTCCCTGAAATACCACGCGCTTGTGGTTTGCACGGGCATAACTAATAGCATCTTTAATGCTTTGTTGAAGTGTAATTTCCCCATAGGGTTTGGTTACATAAACATTGCTGTTCCAGTTAATTCCCGTGATGCCTTCAGCATTATTTGGCGTGGCAGACATAACGCTAATCGCAGAGTGTCCATGTCCAGCACCAATTGATTGGTCATCGTCGGTGGGGTCAGTAATCAGGCGAGTAGAAGCGAGATCTACAAGGCTACCTTCGGGCGTATTTGTCAGGGGAACTCCAGAATCAATCGAAACTAGCAGCACGTCTTTGGAGCCTTTGGTAAACCGCCAGGCGCTTTCAACATCTGAAGCTCGCAAATTCCATTGCTGGCTATAGTACAGGTCATTTGGCCGCACTTGAAGTTCTAGCATCGTGTCATCTGAGAATCGTAGAGCTTCAATGCCCTGGAAGTAGATTTCTCGTCCATCGATCAGCTTAACGGAATCAAACGCCGTGCCGCGCAAGATTGCCTGATGCGCGATCGCCTGTGGATCGAAGGCACTCAAATCAAGACCATTAATGCTGGAAATACTCGATCGCTTGATATTCAGATGTAAGACATCAGTTCCACCTCGTCCTAGAATGACGCTGCCTGTGCCAATTGGGGCTGCATAATCTAGGGTTTCACCTACAGCCGTTCCAGCCACTAGGTTCCAGGGCAGTACCTTCATAGACTGCCGATCTGAGACAATTTCTCGACCTTCGATTGTTTGAGCAACTGCCCGAAACTCATAGTCGCCGCTTAGCCCAGCAACGTTTGCTAGATTGACCAACCCACGAGAAAGTGATGCACCTGTCCAGCTTCCCAAAGTAGTAATGCTACCGTCCTTAAGGGCTTCCAGACGCACTTTTGCCAACCGTGACCCGTTTGCTAGACTGTAGCTTAGCTGCACGGCTCCTTCCTGAAAAACTGTATTTTCGGAAGTGTCTCCCGATGCATCCTGAAGGCTAAAACCAGTGAAGCTAGGCAGCAAACTCACCTGAATGGTGCTGGAATCAAGCGGCGTTCCCTGATTGCGGTTGTTTGCCTTGTTAGATTCTGCTACCTGATTCGCAGGATCAACAACCATGCTAATGTAATACGTTCCTTCACCCTGCCAAAAAGCATCGGATTGGTTAGGTAAAGTGACGGTTGCTGTCAACTGTCCTGTTGTACGATTACCTGCTAATCCAGCGATCGCTTGGCTGCCCAGCAGCCGATCGCTGCTATCTAAAGTGCGATCGGTAGACAGGTAGAAATCGACTCCAAAACCTCCGGCAACAGTAGCGTTTGCATTTTCTAGGTGAAAGGTGAGAGCGGCTGTGTCTCCCATACTCAAGAATTGTGGGCTATTGAAGGAAATGCCGCGCAAATCTGGCAGGCTAGATGAGCTAGGAGAATTTGGAGTTGCGGACAGAGTTAGCTGATAGGTTGTTTCTGTTCGCTGTTGGGAATAGACCCGAATGTAATACGTTCCTGAACCTAAATCGAGATTTAAACGCTCCGCTGCTTTACCGCGACGGGCTGCCGTCTGAATCACTCGACCTTTGGAGTTAAGGATCTGAAGATTTGCATTTGCCTTGAGGCGATCGAGCTTGAGAGAAAGGCTACTTCGATCGTGCAGTCGCAGCCGCAAATAATCGTTTTTGTCTAATTTGCCAATCGAATCTTTAAAGTAACTGATTTTTGAGCCAAGTCTAATGGATTTAGCATGCCTCAACGTATTCCTAGCCCGATCGATTTCCATAACAGCAAGCTCAATGATTCTAGATGCACGAAAAGCGTAAAATTCATCATCTCCTGATTCTAAGTAAATCGTGCATCCGTTGCATCAAAAATTACATATGCTTCACATCAACAGAAGCAGTTTCTTGCTAGCAATCGATTATGGCAGGAGTTCTCTCAGCCGCTAGGCAAGGAGCGAAAAAACTTAAGATCGGCTGCAGGCAGAAACAATTGAAGTAGAACCACAGGGCAATAATTCCTCAATCTATGGGACCGTGTTGCTGGATAGTTGTTTAGCGCTTTCAGTGAAAACACTGACTCCGCTACTCACTTTGTTTCCTATCGTATTCTGTCGTTCAGCCATTTCCTGTCGTTTTAAACGCCAAGATTTGCTGTGTTTGGATAGGGCATTGCTCTCTCAACCGGAAGGCAATTTAGATACTGTGGAGTGAGCTAGCGTAGGGTGAAGAAATAAGTGTCTTTAACGAAGAGTTAAAGGTCACAGAGGAGTTTTTAACTCTTTTCAACTTCCAAAGGAAGGACGCATTGGGTATCTAAAGGTTTGTTCCTATAGCTCATTTCAGCTATGGAACTTTTAAGAGAAGCTTCAAACCTTAGCAAAGCCTGAATTGAAAGGATCACACGGACTTGACACATAATTCTGGCTCATCCCATCTTTTGGTGAAGTTTTGGCAAGATAGAGATATATTCTCTGAATCAGGAGAAATTAATCTTCATTCAACCGCTTTTACCTGA
>NZ_JACJOR010000057.1:0-23135 GCF_014695615.1 Leptolyngbya sp. FACHB-711 | reverse complement strand
GTTCTTAGAGTGTCTTGTTTCCATTTGCTTGTAACATCTTCTGCGCCGTAATAGAAAAGTTTTGGGTCGATCAATTGCATTTTTGCATGGGTTTGCTGAACGATCGTAACTTCTATCTCTTGTAGTTTTTGATAGGTTTGCAGGCGTCGTAGATAGGACTTAACGTACTCTGCAATAAACAAAAGTTCAGCATCGGTTGCATAGCGACCTTCCACGTCTCGACTCAAGCAATTGAGTTGACTCAGCATCTATACCTCCTGATCTATACCTCCTACGAAAGGAACCTGTTTCTCAGTTTGCCCACTTTGAGAATTCAGATAACAAAAGGAGAACCTGCTGCTAGGTGACGGTTGAAGGCGAGGACTCAGACAGGGGAATGTTAATGCAGAGCAGTTTCACCCCAAAGTCTTACCCTTAAGAATGTGCATCAATGATCTGCAAATCCAGCATTTTAGGTTTGAGGATTTTGAGTTAGCTGTTGCTGCTGTGGGTAAAGAAGTCTGTATAGTTAAAGCTTGTGGTTGCTTCAATCTGTTTAAGCACTGAGCGAGTAATCAGCTTTCCTGCCTCAACCAGAATGTGCCCTGTCACGGGATGCAGCAGGTTTTGCTCTGCGCGTCGCCCAATGAGAGCCTCGATATCTTGAATCGAGTTAATGTACATTCCGGGGGGCAGTTCGACGACAACTCCATTTGCCAGGACTCGTGCCTGACAGGCGAGACGCGAATTCGTTTTGCAGGACGTAATCACTTCCAGCGTGCGCTGTTCTCGGCGATTAATGGGCGACAGTCCAGACATCCCATCTTTTACATAGATGTGGCAAGTCGCGCACATTCCGCGTCCGCCGCACTCCTTCAGCACATCTAAGTCTTTCTTCAGCAGCACCGAGAGTAGATTGCCATTGGTTTCGATCGCCGTCTCCTGCGCGATCGGTTCCAGTCGAACGATTTTCACCATAGATTAAAACTGCTCCAGAGCATAGGAATGAAAGACAAGGAAAACGGCTGCTTTTTAGGCTGGCTTATCTCGCAGGAGGAACTGTTGTTGAGCATTGAGTGCCTGCTGCCGTACTGTTTTAGGAAAGTCGCGCATCACCTTTGCACATCGCTGAATGAACGCTTCGACCCAATCCTGAATCCACTGCTGCTGTTCAGGCGTTAGCACTGCATTGTCTAACGTAGAAGCAGAAAAAGTGATTTGGGCAGAGCGTTCGACCTGAAACTGCTGGAGCCAGGGAGTATCGGGGCGAGTTGCTTTCCAGTAGTTTGTCACAACTGTTCCACCCAGGTATTGAATCGTAAATTGGCTCAGCTGATTCATGGCTGCGATCGTTTCTCTAACCGTAATGCCGAGGTCAGGTTGGGAGCTGGATCCTGATGCAGGAGCAGGAGGAGCCGTAAAGGGAGAAGCGAGCGACGAAGAACTAGACAGCCAGACCTCTGGGGGTACGGTTGGAACCGCTTCAAACTTCGCTTGCTGCCAGTAGTCTTGCTTTGAGAGCGTTGTGCTGCCTGCTAATAAGCGGAAGGTCGCGATCGAATTGACAATGTCTTGTTGCAGTTCCTGCTTGAGCTGTTCAATGGCTTCTGCATAGGAGGAATAGACAAGGCCACGGGTAGTAAGAACAAGCAGAATAATGCCGTGCTCGAGTTTGTAAAGGTAAACTTGCTGCCCGCTAAACTGGAACTCAAAAAATTTGAAACCGGGCGGAGTCGTATTAACCACCTGCTGGATCCCGCGTACCAGGGCTTCTTTTTGCTGAAAATTGAGCCTTTGATCTATGCCACAAAAGTAGGGACGCGATCGTCCATCCATCAGGGCAACTCCAGCAACCCCCGGTAAATTGAGAAAGTTTTGGACAACCTCCCGCCTCATAAAGCCTGAAATCAACTTTTGCTAAACCGTTGCTAAAGCGTGAACGAAGTCGACTAACTGAGAAATGACAGGGACAGCCCCTTGCTCACTGCCTTAGGCAGAATTGCAAACGCTGACTTCCTCAGTCTTTTCAATCTCGACTCATTTGGGCTCATTTGATCGATGCTACCCCTGAGTATGCCAGTATAGGGGCATGACGATCGCGATGTATCTTCAGGAGATGCTTTCAGCAGCCCTCCTTAATTTAAAGAGGACGATAGCTTAAAGCTGCTTCTGCAATACTATGATTCCCAATCTTGCTCATCCAAATACGTTGGCTCCTCGTTTTGTTCTATTGGCGTTAATTTCTTCGATCGATCAAATTATCCTGCGGTTTCTAGCGATCGAGAACTGCTTCTCAGATGTCCGGTTTCCATTTAGACTTTGGATGAGTCATCGAATTGCTGTCTTTCCTTTTGTTTTGACCCCTTGATCTTGCTTCGTCTCCAGGCTTTTCTTCTCTTTAGATTTAGCAGCCATGTCTGATCTTCCTTTCACTTTGGATCAGTTACGCATTCTTAAAGCCATTGCCGCCGAGGGTAGCTTTAAGCGTGCAGCCGATAGTCTGTACGTTTCTCAGCCTGCCGTTAGCCTTCAGGTGCAAAACCTGGAACGGCAATTAGATGTTCCTTTGTTTGACCGGGGGGGACGACGGGCACAGCTTACCGAAGCGGGGCATTTGCTCCTGAACTACGGCGATCGAATCTTGAGTTTGTGTCAGGAAACTTGTCGGGCGATCGAAGACCTGCAAAACCTTCAGGGCGGAACGTTGATTGTCGGTGCGAGTCAAACCACCGGAACCTATCTGCTGCCGCGAATGCTGGGGCTATTTCGGCAAAAGTACCCCGATGTTGCGGTTCAGCTTCACGTTCACTCGACTCGGCGAACTGCCTGGAGCGTAGCAAATGGACAGATCGATTTGGCAATTATCGGCGGTGAAATTCCACCCGAGCTGCAAGACTCGCTCGAAGTGATTCCCTACGCTGAAGATGAGATGGCACTGATTCTGCCAATGTTCCACTCGCTAGCGCAGGCAGACAAGATCGAGAAAGATGATTTGTACAAGCTGCAATTTATCGCCCTTGATTCTCAGTCTACGATTCGGAAAGTCATTGATCAGGTGTTGACTCGCTGCGGCATTGAAACTCGGCGGCTCAAGATCGAGATGGAGCTGAACACGATCGAAGCGATTAAGAATGCGGTTCAATCGGGTTTGGGGGCAGCGTTTGTGTCAATTTCAGCGATCGAAAAAGAGCTTCAGCTTGGCGTGCTGCATCGTGCCGCGATCGAGGGAGTGGTGGTGAACCGAACGCTCTCTGTGATTACCAATCCCAACCGCTATCGCTCAAAAGCTGCTGAAGCCTTTACCAAAGAAATTCTGCCGCAGTTTTCGACCTACGAGTCGCCGCTCCAAGTCCTGGAAAAATCGAGGGAGAAAGTTATGGCAGACCATTTGAATGTGAATGCGCTGGCACTGGAGGCAACGCTGGGTAAAGTGATTCAACTCGATGATTGATCCAGTTCGATCACTCAGCAGGCTGACGCAAAGGATTGATTCAAGCAGTTGATTCTCAGGCAGTTATGGCGCAGAATTGAGGACTTATGGAAGTGTACTGCACCCGCCCAAGTTGTCCTCGTCCGCTCAATCACTTTGCCGACCTCGATACTCCGGCAACGCTGAGAACGATTCCTCAAAAATACTGCACGGCTTGCGGTCTGGAGCTTTTACTCGCAGGTCGCTACTTTCCTGTGAAAGTGCTGGGGCAGGGCGGTTTTGGCACAGCGTATCTGGCACGCGATCGCTATACTCCGGCGATGCGGTTTTGCGTCGTCAAGCAGTTTCAACCTTCAAACCACCTCACTGCTCAGCAGCTTCAGCTTGCTCAAAACCTGTTTGAACGAGAAGGTCAGGTGCTAGAAGAACTGGGAACTAATCCGCAGATTCCTGATTTGCTGGCTTTCTTTGCGCTACCCGTAACGCGCCGCTTCCCCGATGATCCTGATCAGTTTTTTTATCTGGTTCAGGAGTTTATCGACGGGCAGAATTTGGAACAAGAACTCGAACAGCAGGGACGCTTTTCGGAAGCAAAAATTCTGGAACTGCTTCAAAGCTTGCTGCCCGTGCTGCAATTCGTTCACGATCGCGGCTCGATTCATCGCGATATTAAGCCTTCCAACGTGATGCGCCGCAAAGACGGAACTCTATTTCTGTTAGACTTTGGCGCAGTCAAGCAGGCAACCTCTGCAACGCCAGGGCAGGCACAGCCCTCCTCGACGGGTATCTACTCAATGGGCTTTGCTCCGCCGGAACAGATGAAGGGGAATCAGGTTTATCCGGCAACCGATTTGTATGCCCTTGCTGTCACTTGTCTAATGCTGCTAACCAGAGAACAGCCCCAGGATCTCTACGATACCTACCGGGACGAGTGGAACTGGCGATCGTATGTGACGGTGAGCGATCGGCTGGCGACCGTGCTCGATCGGCTGCTGCTGCCCACTCCAAGCCAACGCTTTCAATCTGCCAGTGAAGTGTTGGCTGCCCTACACCCTTCGAGTTCGCCTGGGTCTGTTCCTGCGGTCACTCCAACGGCTGCGCCTGTTCGCCCGGCTCCGGGTCAAGTTGCTAAATCAGGTTCGATCGGCACGGCAATTCAAACGCCGCCTGCGGCAAGCCCAGTCCCAGTTTCTACTCCGGCTCCTGCACCAACGCCCACCCCCAAGCCTGCGCCCAAGTCCAAACCGACTCGCAAACCCTTTTCTACGCTGGAATATCTTTACAATGCGGCTTTTACAGGATTTGAAGGGGGATTGGTGACGATCGCGCTGGCAAGCTTGCTAGGAACGATTGCTTTTACGCCGACTTTCTGGTTAATTTTGATGGCGATCGGGGCGGGATTGGTGATAGCTCAGGCATTGCGCTGGATCGAGCGAATTGATTTATTGCTGATTGCGGGCGGGTCGATTGCCGCCATTTTCTTTCTGCCGTTTCTGCGCGATGTTTTGCCGCGTGCGCCGTTTTTACGCACTCTGCTGGCAACGACAGGAAGCCCTCTGCAAACCATTCTGATTGCTGCCGGAGTGACTGCCCTGACGGTAGTTTTTGTAGCGATCGTGTTTCGGTTGGTTTACAAACTGGTTGCCAGATTACTCTAAACCGCTAAAAAGTGGCTAATCTGAGATTAAATTTGCATCGCCGCTTTGTGTCGCCACTATGTCCCAGAAGAATGAAACGCCTGCCCTGATTGTTGCCTTGCTGCTGACGGCTCTGCTGCTTGGGGGCGGGGGATGGTTGCTGTTTAATCGGTTTTTTCAGTCGGGAGTTCCCGGTGTCGCTTCGTCAGATGGTCAGTCGGGAAATTCTTCAGAAGTAACTCCCGATCGCTTTAGCGATGGAACACAGCTTCTCGACCCCAGCAACGCCTCGCCGGAAAAGCAGGCAGGAATTGCCGCGATCGGTGCAGGGAATTTTGAACAGGCAGTTCAGGATTTGACGACGAGCCTGCAAGTGAACCGTAACGACCCGGAAGCGTTGATTTACCTCAATAATGCCCAGATCGGTCAGCAGAAATCCTATACGATCGCCGTTGCAGTCCCAATGGCAACTTCCCTCAGTACCGCTCAGGAAATTCTGCGGGGTGTAGCGCAGTCGCAAGCAGAGGTGAATCGGGCAGGGGGAATCAATGGGGTTCCGCTCAAGGTGAAAATTGCCAGCGATGATAGTAGTCCTGCCCTGGCTCCGGCGGTGGCTCGATCGCTAATCGAGGATGGCTCAGTTCTGGGGGTTGTCGGTCACTTTAGCAGCGGAGCTTCCCTGGCAGCAGGAGAAGTGTATCAGCAGGGTGGACTGGTAATGATCTCGCCCACCAGCACAGCGGTGCAGCTCTCGAATTTGGGTGACTTTGTGTTTCGGACGGTGCCCAGCGATCGGTTTTCGGCAACAACGCTGTCTCGCTATATGCTCACCAATTTGCAACGTCGGAATGCAGCCATCTTTTTCGACTCTAGCAGTCAGTACAGCCTTTCATTAAAAGAAGAGTTTACGACAGCGGTGGCAAATGATGGCGGGCAGGTGGTCGCTGACTTTGATCTGAACAATCCTGGCTTTAGTGCGTCTAATGCGATCGAGCAGGCAAGGCGACAGGGCGCAGAAGTTTTGGTCTTGCTATCGAGCAGCAGCGTCTTAAATTTGGCACTGCAGGTCGTCACCGTGAATCAGCGGAAGTTGCCTTTGCTCGCAGGCGATGATCTTTATGATCCAAAAACGCTGGAGGTTGGTGGTGCGGCAGCAGAGGGAATGGTTGTCGCAGTGCCGTGGATTCTGCTTGCCGATCCGAATTCTGCGTTTGCCCAACAGTCCAGACAGTTTTGGGGGGGTGATGTCAACTGGCGAACCGCGATGGCTTACGATGCGGCGCAAGTTCTGATCACAGGTTTGAAACAGAACCCAACGCGACAGGGCATTCAGCAGACCCTCACGGCTCCGAACTTTTCGCTGTTAGGTGCAACAGGAACCGTTCGCTTTTTGTCTTCGGGCGATCGCAGTCAGCCAATGCAGTTAGTGACGGTAAAACCTGGCACGCGATCGGGCTATGAGTTTGATTTTGTGCCCGTCACGCCATCGTTGTGAAACTGCATAGAGCCAAAAAAGGTGGACAAGTTGCCCACCTACAGGAGTTATTTGGTTACAGCAAACGCTAGTCCGCAAACCTTATTCCGCCAGGTCTACCAGCTCCTCTTCGCCATTAGAAGGAGGAACCAGCGCGACTGCAACGATCGCATCATCCTCATCGAGTCGCTGAACCCGAACTCCAGTTGCAGCACGAGACTGACAGGAAATTGCCTTCACCGCCTGACGGATAATGATTCCTCGGCTGCTGACCAGCACAATCTCGTCGCTATCGTTTACAACCTGGAGGGCTGCTAATCGATCGCCGGATTTACGGAACTTAATCGCTCGCAAACCCATGCCTGCCCGATTTTGTAGGCGGAACTGAGTGACCGGAACCCGCTTGCCCAGCCCACCTGTCGTGATCACCAGTGCCCACGGACCTTGCTGCGACGTTTCTGCATCCAGCACTTCTTCAGACTCGTTTTCAGGTGCATCGGCTTCAGCCACCTGAGCCACCACCTGAGACGGCAGAATGTCCATGCTGATCAACTCATCGCCCGCTCGCAGCGACATTGCCCGCACCCCACGTGTTGCCCGACCCAGAGGACGAAGCTGCTCATTGGTTGCCCGGAAATGAATTGCCATTCCCTGCCGCGTCCCGATCATGATGCTGTCTTCGACCCGCACCCGACGTACCCAGCGCAACTGATCGCCTTCTTCCAGCGAAATGGCAATCAGTCCGTTTGCCCGAATATTACTGAAGGCAGAAAGCTGCGTCTTCTTGATAAAGCCCTTCTGGGTCAGCATTACCAGATACTCATCGTTTGCAAACTCCACCACAGGCACGATCGACGTAATTTTTTCCTGGTGGGAGATAGGCAGCATTTGCACAATCGGTACGCCGCGAGCGTTACGCGAACTCACCGGAATTTGATATGCCTTCACGCTGTAAACCGTGCCGCGATCGCTGAAGAACAGCACACTATCGTGGTCGCAGCAGGTGAGAAAGTGCTCAACGCCGTCGTCTTCCTTCATGCGCGTACCCGACTTGCCGCGGGTGGCTCGGCTCTGCGCCTCGAAGTTGCTCATCGGCATCCGCTTAATGTAGCCCTGCTCAGTCAGCAGAATAATCGACTGCTCATTCGCAATCAGATCGATGTCACCCAGTTCGCCGTCTATCGTTTCAATAACGGTACGACGCGGGTTTGCATGAGCCGATCGTAAATCCGATAGCTCGGTTTCGATCATTTGCAGAATTCGCTCTCGTCGCTCCAGGATGTCTTGCAGATCGGCAATCTTGCGCTGGAGGTCTTCGTGTTCCTGCTGAATCTTTTCTGATTCGAGGGCGGTGAGACGACGGAGCTGCATTTGCAGAATCGCATCTGCCTGCGTTTCCGAAAGCTGATAGGTCTGGATGAGTTCCTGCTTTGCCGATACGGTATCGGCGGCGTGGCGAATCAGGCTGATAATCGCGTCCAGATTTGCCAGCGCGATCAGGTAGCCTTGCAGAACGTGATCCCGCTCTTGGGCTTTGCGGAGTTCGTAGCGTGTCCGGCGGGTGATTGTTTCAATTCGGAAGTCGAGGAAGACTTGCAGGCATTCCTTCAAACCGAGGATTTGTGGTTCGCCGTTGACCAACGCCAGCATATTCACGCCGAAGTTTGCCTGAAGGGGCGTTTGCTTGTAGAGATTGTTCAGCACCACGCGTGGATAAGCGTCCCGTCGCAGCTCAATCACAATCCGCATTCCGTCCCGATCGCTTTCATCGCGAATATCAACAATGCCTTCTAATCTGCGCTCGTTTACCATTTCGGCAATGCGCTCGATCATGGCAGCCTTGTTGGTCTGGTAAGGCAGCTCGGTGATGATAATGGCTTCGCGATCGGGTCTGCCGCGCTGTTCGATCGTTTCGATCGCTGCCACACCCCGCATCGTAATCGAGCCGCGTCCGGTGGTGTAAGCCTCCCGAATCCCGCTGGTTCCCAGGATTTGTCCGCCCGTGGGGAAGTCGGGACCGGGAATGTACTGCATGAGCTCCAGATTGGTGATGTCTGGATTTTGAATCAGTGCCACCACGCCGTTCAGCAGTTCACCCAGGTTGTGCGGCGGAATGTTGGTTGCCATGCCTACGGCAATTCCCGAAGACCCGTTCAGCAGAAGCTGCGGCACACGGGCAGGCATAACTAGCGGTTCTTGCTGTGAGCCGTCGAAATTGTCGCCAAAGTCAACCGTTTCGGACTCGATATCCTGCAGCAGGGCAGCCATCGTCAGGGCTTGCAGGCGACACTCGGTGTATCGCATTGCAGCCGGAGGATCATTGTCGATCGACCCGAAGTTGCCATGTCCGTTGATCAGGGGGGCGCGCATCGAAAAATCCTGCGCCATCCGCACCAGGGCATCGTAGACCGCTGTATCGCCGTGGGGGTGATATTTACCCAACACTTCCCCCACCACACGGGCGCATTTTCGGAAGGGGCGATCGTGCGTTAAGCCCAATTCGTGCATCGCATAAAGAATCCGGCGGTGAACTGGCTTGAGTCCATCCCGCGCATCTGGCAATGCCCGACCCACGATCACGCTCATGGCGTATTCCAGATACGATCGGGACATTTCGTTCCGCAGATCGGTGGGAACGATTCGCTCCTGGGGAATACTCATACCGTGAAAAAGCTCCAGATCTGTGAACGTTTAGCAGGCGAACTGTTGTCTCTGCTGGCAAAACTCAGGCATGGGAAGAGCTTGGCGAAGCACTTCTTTCAAAGAACGTTGTCGCCAGGAACTTACTGCCCAAAATTCTCTAAAACCTGCTTGCAGAATCGCTCTACAGGCAAGTAACCGACCCTCATACCGCTTAATCAGCGCGCTGCTAAATATCGTTCGCTAACTATGAAATTTTAGCATATTTGCCTATCCGCTGAGGTCTGAGCGGTTTGCTGCGATGCCGTTTTCAGTCGTCCCCACTCAAGGCAATCTAAAATGCAATCTAAACAGCTTGTCTGAACCGACTCGAGTGAGCAGGCAACGAAATCAAGCCCAGGTTGGAGCAATCAGCAGCCATGCGATCGCAACTGCCAGCGCAAGCGTCATCAGATCACCTAGAAAAGCAGTAGATTGGACGCGGGGAATCGGAGTATTCATGAAGCGACCTCCAATTTTTCCAACCGTATCTTGTTCTACACTCCTTTATTGTCCATCTAAATCCGATCTAGATTCGATCGAAGATTGAATTTTGCAATGAACTGTATCGAGAACTGAAAAGGCAAGGATGAATTCTAGAGTAACTGCTTGCTGATAAGGGACTTTGAAGTCTGTGATTTTATGGAATTTTGGCAACTGGCTCTTCGACTCTTAGAAAATGTTTGAGAAGAAGATGTTTGAGAAGTGATAATTTTTAGCCAAGCTGCCCCCTGACCCTCATTTTGAAGGGAACCGAGCCTGCTTTAGGATATTCAAAGCCTTCCAGTATTGGGGCTGTAGAGGACGATGTAGAAGGCTTGCTGCTTCTCAAACAAGCTCTTAGAGCTAATTGACAGGCTATCCTGATTGCAATTTGTTAAACAATGAAATTAGCAAGATGAGATATATTTGCGTGTTTTGTGGCTCTAGTTCGGGTGCTAATCCGATCTATCGAGAAGCGGCTGAAGCAATGGGTCAGGCGATCGCGCAGCGCGGCTATGGTTTGGTGTATGGCGGCGGCAAAGTCGGTTTGATGGGCAAGGTGGCAGATACTGTGATGGCAGCAGGCGGCGAGGCGATCGGTGTTATTCCCGCATTTCTAGAGGCCAAGGAAATTGCTCACCCCAATTTGACTCAGCTTCATGTTGTGAACTCGATGCACGAACGCAAAGCGCTGATGGCAAATCTCGCTGATAGCTTTGTGGCAATGCCCGGCGGCTATGGCACTCTGGAAGAGTTTTGTGAAGTTCTCACGTGGTCGCAGTTGGGGCTGCACCAGAAGCCAATGGGATTGCTCAACGTGGCAGGCTATTACGATGCGCTGCTGACTCTGTTCGATCGCGCCGTTACCGATCGCTTTTTGCAGCCAGAACTGAGGGCAATCGTGCTGGAAGCTGATCAACCCAATACGCTACTCGATCGAATGGCAACTTATCAGCCCACCAAAGTCGAAAAGTGGATTCGAGAAGAGAATGAAACATAGGGAATCTAATTATGCCCTCCATCCCCTCATCTCCTATGATCTCTATCCTCTACAGCGACAAATTTCTCGATCACGACACAGGCTCCTTTCATCCCGAAAACGCCGGACGCCTAAAGGCGATTGTCTCTGCCCTCAAACAGGCTCCCTGGCACGATCAGCTTGATTGGCGCACCCCTACTGCGATCGACTCGCATCCCGCCGATCACCTTGAAGGAGAAACTGCTTCGCATCGACTAACAAAGGCACTGCACGCAATCCATCCCCCTCAGTATGTGGAAGCTGTCCGGCAACTTGCCCACTCCGGCGGCGGCAGGCTCGATCAGGACACGGTTGTTTCGCCGCACAGCTACGAGGTAGCCCTACTTGCCATTAATGCCTGGTTGGATGGGGTCGATCGCGTTTTGCAAACGGGTAGCCCTACTTTTGTGATTGCGCGTCCACCCGGTCATCATGCGCTGGCAAAGCGTGGCATGGGATTCTGTTTGTTTGCAAATGCGGCAATTGCAGCACACTACGCCCTGACTCAGCCAGGAATCGATCGTGTCGGCATTCTCGATTGGGATGTCCATCATGGAAATGGCACACAGGCACTCGTCGAAACGAATCCCCAAATCGCCTTTTGCTCACTTCACGAGTCGCCCCAATATCCGGGTACTGGCAATTCTGACGAACGCGGACAACATAACAACGTGCTGAACTTTCCCATGCAGGCAGGTAGTACCCTAGCAGACTACCAGCCTATCTTCGAGCAGCAGATTGTTCCCTTTTTCCAGGCATTCCAACCCGACCTGCTGATCGTCAGTGCCGGATACGATGCTAACCAAGCTGACCCCCTCGCCAACCTGTCCCTGAAGCCTTCGGACTACGGCATTTTCACCCGCTACTGTCAGCAGATCTGCGATCGGCTTTTGTTTGGTTTGGAAGGCGGCTATGACTACAGTGCCCTATCGCAGTCAGTCGTGGCGACGATCGGGGAGTTGGTTTAGGGGAAGTAGAGAATGGGTGAGTGGGTGTGGAATGGAGGAGTTTAAAGTAAGTTCTGGGGAAGAAGCGAGTGTTGGACTTGTGAATCTGTGAAGTTTGGAAGCTTACTGAGTCGCTTTCAACCAACAGGGCTAAAAGATATCGAATCAGTGCAGCAAATATCTCAGCCAATATCTCAGCCAATATCAATGATTCCTCCTCAACCCTTTCCTTCCCCTTTCATTCCTCTACCTCCCCACCTCCCCACCTTCCCACTCCCCCACCCGTCCCCCAAAGCCGTACACTAAAGGATGCTCTTTTTGTGTTCATAACCTGGGATTAAAACGTGCGTAAGGTCATCATTGCGGGTAACTGGAAGATGTATAAAACCCAGGCGGAGTCCCTGGAGTTTTTGAAGGCATTTTTAGATACGATCGCCGAGACACCGGACGATCGCGAGATTGTGCTGTGTGTGCCGTTTACTGATCTGAGCGTGATGTCCAAAAGCCTGCATGGTACGCGAGTTCAGTTGGGGGCGCAGAACGTTCACTGGGAAGTTGCAGGGGCATTTACAGGCGAAATTGCTGCCCCGATGCTGCTAGAACTGGGTGTGCGATACGTGATTATCGGTCATAGTGAACGCAGACAGTATTTTGGCGAAACGGATGAGACAGTAAATCTGCGGCTCAAGGCGGCACAGCAGCACGGTTTGATTCCAATTCTTTGCGTGGGCGAAACCAAACAGCAGCGGGATGCGGGCGAAACGGAAGCGGTGATTTCTGGGCAGCTTGAGAAAGATCTCGAGGGTATTGACCGAGAGCAACTGGTCATTGCCTATGAGCCGATTTGGGCGATCGGGACAGGCGCTACCTGTGAGTCGATCGAAGCCGATCGCATTATTAGTTTGATTCGGAAGCAGGTACAAAATTCTGACCTGTCAATTCTATACGGCGGTTCGGTTAAGCCCGGAAATATCGATGAAATTATGGCACAACCAGAAATCGATGGAGCATTAGTCGGGGGAGCTAGCCTGTCTTCAGCAGATTTTTCTCGACTGGTGAACTATCAAGAATAAACACACAGAAATAAACACAACTCACGTTTACGGATTTAAATCCTTTATTCGAGCCTCTATTTTAGGGGCTGTTTTTATTTGAATACTTTTAAATTCTTGCGCGAGTTGGCGCAGTTCTTGCTCATCCATGCAGGTTCGTACGGCAGCGAAAATTTCGTTTTCTTCCTCTTCGATATGTCCCATGATTAATTCTTTGAGTTCATCTAATCTTGCTTGAAAGGTTGGGTCGACGGGTGAAAGTTGTCTCATTTGCTCAAGCAAAACCATCGTGGTGCTGTGTTCTTCTTCTACGGTTTCTAAATAAACAGCAGTCTGCTCATATTCCCGCATTGATGGGTAGAAAACGAGCGTTTCACCGTAATGGTGCAGAAATAGAATACGATAAAGTTCTCTAAATCTTCGTTCTGCTTCGACTGCATGATTTGCCGCTTCCAGTGCATCAATTCGCTGCTCGATTGATCGATGCTCTGCCGCAAGCATCACCAGAATGTCTTGCTGAACTGAGGACTTAGTCGAGAATTTGGCCATACTGATTTTATCGATCGTTATTCCGAAACAGAGCGATAAGCGGTACAAATTAAACCTGTATCGCCTGAAGGACTTGCTTGAGAAAAATTAATTAGCTGACTGGCTTCTGAAATCGAACTTTTCGATTTGAAATATGAAGCAAAATAAGCAAGTAATTTTGCCTTATAAGCTAACGATCCCGGTTAAAAAATAGCCTCTAACTAAAAGTTGATCTCAATCCCGAGTTGGGGAGAACTTTGTAGGTTATCCTCCCCGCAGCGATTCGGATTGTACGACTGCTCAATCAATTCGATCGTCTGATGCGTAGATTATGATGAACCTAGGTAAAGATGCGCTTCCGCAATTCGCTCATCCCCATTGCTCATTAAATTCGGTTTAATTTCTTGATCTAACTTGGAGAGTTCAGGCAGTATGGTGCTTTTTGGATTTGGCAAAAAACAGAACCTTCCCTCCCCTGAGGAAGCCCTACCGGGACGCAGCACCCCAATTCCTGTTCCCGATCGCCACTTTGTCAACGGCAACCCTTTACAGCCTCCTTTTCCCGCAGGCATGGAAATTGCGCTGTTTGGTCTGGGCTGCTTCTGGGGTGCGGAGCGGAAATTCTGGCAGCAGCCTGGTGTGTTTTCGACTGCAGTGGGTTATGCCGCAGGCGCGACGCCAAACCCGACCTATCACGAAGTCTGCACTGGCATGACCGGGCACAATGAAGTAGTGCAGGTCGTTTACAATCCGGCAGAAGTCAGCTACGAAACCCTACTTAAGATCTTTTGGGAAAGCCACGACCCAACGCAGGGAATGCGTCAGGGCAATGATAGGGGCACTCAGTATCGCTCTGGCATCTACGCTTGCTCGCCGGAGCAGCGACAGCTAGCTGAGGCTTCGCGAGATGCTTATCAAAAGGCACTGCGCGAGTCCGGGTATGGCGAGATTACGACTGAGATCCTAGATGCACCGCCTTTCTATTACGCTGAAGACTATCATCAGCAATATCTCGCTAAAAATCCAGGCGGCTATTGCGGTTTAGGCGGTACCAAGGTTTGTTTCCCACCGCAAGTTGAAGCTGGAAACTAAAACGATCGCAGGTGACGAGATCGCCTGAATCAGCATTCATTCAATAAGCATTAAAAAGGGGTAACCTGCACCTTTCCGCAGAATACCCCTTCTTTTGTCTCAAGTTTGAGTCTCAAATCCGCTCATTGCCTACTCTTGCGAAGTCGGGGGCGCACCTTCAGGCGGACGACGTTTGATCGGTTTGGTCACTTCAGAGCGTGGCTGAGGGGAAGGGGTCGGACGATCGCCGCTCTTAAATTGCGGTCTAGGTGCGCCGCCTTCTCGACTACCCGCATTCCACTTGCGCGGAGGACCACTCGGACGACGACCACCGCCGGGACCGCTAGGACCGCCTGAACCACCAGGACCACCAGGACGACGGAAGCGACCCTGCGGCTTTCTGCTGCCGTCCTTGCGCTTCTGAGGCGGAACCAGCCCAATCATCGTGCCCTGCTGCACAATCAGGTCGTTTTCCTGTCGCTGCACCTGCAAATCCCAGAAATAGCCAATCGCTTTTCCTTCCAGCGTTCCTTTCAAGGCAACTTTAAAGGCTTTGTCCTGAGTATCGCCCGGACGAGACATCCGCCGGATTTTAACCATCAGCCGCTCTTCTTCTGGAGCCTGGTAGATAATTTCGCCGCGAATCGAGAAGAATTTATCGTCTAGCTCCGAAGCAGGAACCATTTCGAGCAGTGAGTCTGAACCAGAGCTGCTAGAGCTTGTTTCTTCGGCAGTTTCCTCGGTGCTTTCCTCGGTTCCTTCTGCGCTCTCTTCTTCTCCCGCTTCCATCTCTAATCGATTCAGCTTTTCAGGCTCCCACACGCCGACAATTTGAACGTGCAGATCGTTCATTTTTTCGCGGGTGCGCGGATACACCACCCACAGGTGAGGCTGCTCCAGGTCAAGGTGCTTTTTAACCAGGCTCATCACGCGCCCTAGCAAAACCGCATCGATCGCCACGCCATCATCGGTCTGGATCAATCCACGGGTAAACTGTTCTTCTGACGGAACATAGGTGCCGCGCACTAAGCCGATCGCCCGATACTGCATCGGCTCGCTAGCGGGGGGAATCGGCTGAAGACGGTTAGACAGCAAATTGTCCAATGAAACATCGGCGGTACTCTCAGCTTCAGCCTCAGAACTTTCAGAAGCCGTTAACTCAGCTTCAGGCTGATCTGCCTTGGGCTGCTCTTTCAATTCAGAGGTAGCAGGCGCAGAGGAAGGCTGGGGAGTCGAGAGGGCTACTTCTCGCGCAACCGGACGCTTTGGCGGCGTGGGGGGGCGAAGCGGTTCTTCTTGAGGGGCGATCGGTTGAGAAGGCTGATCCATAGCGGGTTCTACAATAGGGTCGGCTGAAGGAGGTTCGGACGGTGAATGGGTATCCACCGATGACTCGGATGCTGAGGTAGACTTGGGCGACTGAGGATTTTTATTCTGGGCGGGACTCATGAGACCTCCTTGACAGCGGCAGGTAATCCGCTTACCGTTATGCACTACAGCAAATTTCTAGTCCTGAAGACCAGATTTCAATGCGGAATTAAACACTAGGTTAACACTCAGGTTTGATCTCCTTCGTGAAATGACTGAGACATTATTCTGAATCATTTCCTGTGGTAATTCGCCCTTTTCCTCTATACAGCTTCCTCTAGCTTAGATCAGGCTGTTCGGCGGCAAATTACCCCAAAGGAAGGTGACAGTTAGTGATCAGTTAATTGGGACTATGTTAGTAATGACAGTCGAGTTTGGGAATAGCGTGTGGCTGAAAAGAAAAATCGTCGCTGGTTAGCTCTGGTCGTTGTTTCGCTTGCAACGCTTGCTTTTGTTGCTGTACCGATCGTGGCTTCAGTATCGGGCGTGCTGAATCTGCAAAAACAAACGGCTTCCGCGCCTTCTCCCTCTCCGTCTGCCAGTCCAGGCTCAAGCGAAGAATTGATAGCCCAGGCACGAGGTTATGAAGCAGTGCTTCAGCGGGAACCCGACAATCAGACCGCTCTGCGCGGATTAGTCGATGTCAAGATCAAGCAGGGCGACATTCAGGGCATTATTGCGCCGCTCGAAAAATTGGCAGCGTTAAACCCTGATCAGCCCGACTATACCGTTCTATTAGCGCAGGCAAAACAGCGCACGGGCGATCGAGAAGGCGCAGCCCAGGCATACCGCAACATTCTGGCAACCCGTCCCGGCGATCTCAATGCCTTGAAAGGCTTGACCGATCTGCTACTTCAGCAGAACCGACCCGAAGCAGCGATCGGACTGTTAGAAGACACGCTGAAGACGGCAGACGAAGCAAACCAGGCAAAACCAGGCACGGTCGATACAGCTTCGGTGCAGCTTTTGTTGGGTGAAGTCTATGCAATTCAGGGACGATACGACGAGGCAGTTGCCATCTACGATCGAATTATTGCCAGCAATGCTCAGGATTTTCGCCCAGTGCTGGGTAAAGCGATCATTCTCAAAACCCAGGGCAAAACCGAGGAAGCTAAACCTCTGTTCACCTCAGCAGCCACTCTGGCTCCGGCTGAATTTAAAGATCAGATCAATCAGCTAGCGGCGGCTCCCAGCCCGACTGCCTCTCCTCAAGCTAGCCCCCCCGGAACTGCTCCTGCTAGCCCTGCCCCTGAAGCCAGTCCCACTCCCGCAGCATCACCTTCTCCCGCTCAATAAACCAGGAAACAAACTCCAAAAAACTGCAAGACAAGAAGGGGCTTTTGCCCCTTTTTTGATCGATTCTCTTGTAGCCTTTAATGTGGTTTAACGCGGTTCACTAGTGGGATTGAAGCAGAAAAACCTGAGGCTTATGCTCAAACCATGGATATCTTCAGGATTTCAGGCTAACGATTCTGACTGTCCCTTATTGCAGATTAAGGATAGCTGTCGCGATTGAGAAATAGTGCAGCGGCATAGGAATAATGCGGAGGCATGATACAAAAGAAGCCTA
Organism: Leptolyngbya sp. FACHB-711; assembly: GCF_014695615.1. Taxonomy (NCBI): domain Bacteria; kingdom Bacillati; phylum Cyanobacteriota; class Cyanophyceae; order Leptolyngbyales; family Leptolyngbyaceae; genus Leptolyngbya; species Leptolyngbya sp. FACHB-711. Next base: position 5,899 of record NZ_JACJOR010000057.1, on the reverse strand, counting down.
CTCTGCAATCGAGAATAGGCTTCTGCTATTTCTAAATTATGCTAGAAACATCCCAGAGCATTCGCTCATAAAGCGTAGGATGGTTTAGCCAAGTGTAACCAATGCAGTTTCAAGAACTAATTCTTGCTGAACGGTTTGATTAGCAAACCCTAAGCTTTGAGAAATTCTAGCGGATGTACTCCTTTAGAACGCTGTTGCGGTTCGGGTGACGCAGCTTTCGCAGAGCCTTGGCTTCGATCTGGCGAATCCGCTCACGGGTAACGTTGAAGATCTGTCCAATTTCTTCCAGCGTCTTCATCCGTCCATCGTCTAAACCGTAGCGCAGCCGCAACACATCCCGCTCCCTTGCACTAAGAGTTCCCAGCACGTTTTCCAGGTCTTCCCGCAGCAGATTCTTGGAAACCTGATCCTCCGGGGTTTCACCATCGGATTCAATGAAGTCACCCAGGCGCGAATCCTCTTCTTTGCCGATCGGCGTTTCCAGAGAAATCGGAAGCTGAGCTGATTTGGCAATAAACCGCAGCTTCTCGATCGTCATCTCCATACGGGTCGCGATTTCTTCCTCGGTCGGCTTCCGCCCCATTTCCTGAGACAGTAGCTTGGTCGTCTTCTTGATCCGCGAGATGGTTTCGTAAAGGTGAACGGGCAGACGGATCGTGCGAGACTGATCTGCAATGGCGCGAGTGATCGCCTGCCGAATCCACCAGGTGGCGTAGGTTGAGAACTTGTAGCCTTTCTCGTGGTCAAACTTCTCAGCAGCGCGAATCAGACCCAGACTGCCCTCTTGAATCAAGTCCTGGAACGACAGACCCCGGTTCATGTATTTCTTGGCGATCGACACCACCAGTCGCAGGTTAGACTGCACCATTTTCTCTTTGGCGCGTCGTCCTTCATGCAGCCGTCTACGGAACTTAGGAAGAGGTTGATTAACCTCATTCGCCCATGCTTCCGGGTTGCGTTCTAGCTCTTGCGGAGTCCGATCGAGCTTTTCACACAGACGATCGCGAATGCGTTCTAGCTCCAGTAGGTCAGCGATTTTGCGTGCCAGTTCGATCTCTTCGTCTGCCCGCAGTAGCCGGATGCGACCGATTTCTTGCAGGTAAAGCCGAATTGAGTCTTCTGTATACAGTTTTTTCTTGGCTTGCGCCCGACGACGGGTTGCGCCCTTTGGGGTTTTGCCGTCTTCCTCCTCATCAGGCTGAGTGTCGAACAAGTCCTCTTCGTCGTCTCGATCCTCTCCTTCAATCAAGAGTTCGTCCAGGTCACTCTCGGCGGGGTCAATGGTTTCGAGTACGTCGTTAGCCTGGGTCATGCCGCGCTCCTCATGCTCCTTAGTGTCAATAACGTTGAAGGTCAATTAAGACCAGGAAATAGTACGACTGATTCTGAATCACTGATCAGCTGCTAGCGAATCTGTCCGGATATAGCCTACCCATTGGATTCAATATTCGCAGCAAACTCGCTTTCTCCGCTAACCGCCCACAGTTTCAGGTAGAAGCACTGCGAGTAGAAGCACCAAAACAAGTCTGCACTCCTCAACTTTAGCCAAGACTTCTCCGATTGTAACTTTTCTCACAAAAATTGCATCCTTTTTAATCTCATTCGTTGTGGGAATGTGATAAGGGCATTAGAAAAGCGCAATCAATAATAAAGCCTCTCGACGAGTAGAGTTTTCTTAACTTGCGTTAGCAGGGCAGTGCCTTGTTGGCATCCTAGCTGTAATCCTAAATTACTTACGGTGAATTGTGTACAAGCTCAGCCAACTTGCTGAACTCAGCGAGACTTTGTAATGAATTAGCATAACCGAACAATTGCGGAGTTGGGGGATTAGTAATCGGAGATCTCAATGGTTTAGGGGAAGTAAAGCTAGATTCAGTAAGCATTGTAAGATTTGTCGCAAAATGTGAAATAGACAAAGCTTCAGTTTAGACAGATTTTTCTTTCATAATTTCTGTGTTGAATTGTTTCTTGAAAGATTACTCTCTAGGCTTCAATTTTCGTTTCTATAAATCGCAGCACATGCCAAAAAAGCAAAAGTTTCCTTATCTGGTCGGTTCTAAGTGGACAGCGCAGCAAAAAACCTGGGGCTGGCGGCATTTTCAAGTTCTGAATCGAAAAAATGAAGGGCGTTGGGTTTTTGCAGAAATGGTGGCTGCTTGTGATCCAGCAGTTCGCTTTTGGCTGAATGCCCAGCAGCTTAAAGACCGCTCTCTTTGGCAGGCGGGGTGGCAATCGTTGCAGGAACAGGGCGATGGATCTTCGTCTTTACAGGAATTTTAAATAGCAAATCTTTTAGGGTATTTATCGCGAAAAGATTGAGGATAGTAAACAAGCTAGTCACACTAGAGTTGGCTCGCTAAAATGCAGAACAGGCAAGAAGTTATTTTTTCCCAAGAATTAAGATTGCCCTAAGTGCAGGGGTTAATCGCTGAGTTCAGAGCTGCATCAAACCGTTTTTCGCTGTCATTCGCTATGAGGATCTGTCCTGTGACTTCCCTACAACGGAATGCCCCAGTTCGTTGGCTTTTGTGTCACCTGCTGAAACTACGTCCCAATTCCTGGATAAAAACGCTGCTGATATCAGCTTGTCTTCTGGCTGGTATGGGGCAGTTTGGGCACGTCCAACCTGCTCCGCTCAACCCCTTGCTAGATGTGGGTGTAGTGCAGCGGTTTGGCTCAAATGCAACGGATGAAATCACATTAAAGCCCCTGTCGGGCGATCGACTGACGCTCAAGCTTAAAGATGGACAGCAAGATCGAGTACTAGCTACAAGCGGCGAAGTCAAGGTTAATGTCGTGATGCAGCCGCTCCCACAGCCCGAAGTCGTTGAACGCATTGTGCTCAGTACTCACCGCAGCTTTGAAAGTGCGGAGGATAGTGCAAATCGCTGGAAGTCTGAAGGGATTGCGGTCGAAATTGGTCAGCCGAGGCAGTGGCAGGTCTGGGCAGATCGAGAGACCTATCGAACACCGCTTTTGAGACGACTCCTGCTGCAAAACCTGCAAGCCCAGGGAGCAAGAACAGCCTTTATTGATACGCAGGTAAAGCCACAAATTCCAAAGGCGGCTCTGACGGTGGACGGCTACCGCTATCAGCAAGACCAGGTCGAGATTGACACAGCAAACGATCGCATTCAGGTCACGTTTAATCGCAGCGATCACGGAACGCGCCTCTATGCCGGGACACTGCGGCTTCAGACCAATGCTTACGGCACCTATACCCTGGTCAATCAAGTTCCGATCGAAACCTACTTGCGCGGAGTGGTACCCCATGAAATTGGGGTTGGTGCACCACAAACCACGATCGAAGCGCAAGCAATCCTGGCACGAACCTACGCTTTACGAAATCTGCGCCGTTTTGCGATCGATAATTATCAGCTTTGTGCTGATACCCAGTGTCAGGTTTACTGGGGATTGTCAGGAGCGGTTCCAGAAACCGATCGCGCCATTGCTGCCACACGTGGCTTGGTTTTGACCTACAACAATGAACTGGTGGATGCACTCTATTCCTCGACTACAGGTGGCGTGACGGCTCCGTTTAGCGATGTTTGGGCAGGCAGCAATCGCCCTTATTTACGAGCGGTGGTAGATTCAGTGCAAAATATCTGGAATCTGTCTCAGCGCAGTCTGGCAGACGAAAGCAACTTCAGAGCCTTTATTGCTCAAAGACGCGGCTTCAACGAAGAAGGCTGGGATATGTTTCGCTGGCGTGTCGAAAGTCCAATCGGCGAAATCACAAATGATTTGCGGCAGGTGCTCGCGACGAAAAAGCATCCCTTCGTCAACTTTACTCAGATCCGAGAGCTGAGCGTTGTAGAACGATCGCCTGCCGGACGGGTACAGAAAATGGCAGTTACCACGGATTTGGGCGTTATTGAACTCGAAAAAGACGAAATCATTCGTGCGCTGTCTGCTCCTAACAGCACCCTGTTTTACCTTGATCCAATCTATGAAACGGCTGAGGGACAAAAAATTTCCCAACCCGTTCAGAAGCCTGCCACAAAGACTGCAAATCAAAAAACAGCCCAAACTAAACAGGCTGCCTCTCCTCCGGGAGTTTTGAAGGGCTATGTCTTTGTGGGCGGTGGATTAGGGCATGGCGTGGGAATGAGTCAGACCGGAGCCTATCGTCTCGGTGATCTGGGATGGGCGCATGAGCAGATTCTCAGCTTCTATTACCCGGAAACGCAATTGCAGCCTCTCACTCCGGCGATCGTGCTATGGCGAGATCCGTCCACCTTAACCCCGTCCCAAGAGACTGCGCAGTAGTGCAGCTTAAACTCGCAGTTACTCATCAAATGAACAGCAGATGAATAGCAAAACAGGGGCGCATCTGCGCTCCTGTCTGTAGATTAAACTGAGCCTGACAAATGCCTTGCACTCAGCAAATAATCTGAAAATCTGCTTGAATTCTGACGAACCAAGACTTAGTACAGTTCTTCTTCCTGGTGAGTCATGATTGTGCAGTCAGAGGTGGGGTAAGCCACACAGGTCAGGACGAAACCCGCTTCGATCTGATCGTCATCCAAGAAGGATTGGTCAGACTGATCAACAGTGCCTGCGGTAATCTTGCCAGCACAAGTGGAGCAAGCACCCGCACGGCAGGAGTAGGGCAGGTCTATACCTTGCTCTTCCGCAGCATCCAGAATGTACTGATCATCGGGAACTTCGATGGTGGTGTTTAGCCCTTCAGTCTCGTTGATCAACGTGACTTTGTAACTTGGCATGTCGTAATCCTCTCAATGTTCAAACGGCAGAAACAATGTAGCCAAAATAGCCTACCTAAAGCATTGCACCGAAAGCTCGAACAGCGACGCATCTTATTCTAAGCGTTGCTTCAGGCAAACTCTATTTCTGATACTACGGGAAAACCATATCGCTGTAACCTGAGAATAACTGTTGGGCTGAATGGGATTCGTAATGAAAATACCGTTACCAATCCTGAATTACTTATATATGTGTCACGTACCAGAAGATATGGGATGATCACAAGCCCGATCGCCTGCCAATGCTGAAATAGACAGATAACGAAAACAATATATAGAAGAACATTAAAGATTAGATTCAGTAATGTTTTGAGTGAGGGTGTAACTCACAGTTGACCGGGAATTATTTGAGTTAAAGTTAGCGTTTCGTCTCCTTAGAGATTCAGCACAAATTTAGCAAGCGTTTAACCACTAATCGAGAAGTTTCAGCGAATGGTCAATCTTAATGCCGCAATGCAAGATAAAATCCCAAATCTGCAATTGCTGAATTAGGTGAAGATGCTCACAAATGCGCCGATCGCCTCTGGGGATTGGTTTGCTGCCAAAAGCCAATTTGCTGCCGTCGTGCCTGCTGCTCTGCCTGAGGTACTGGCTCTGGGTACTCGGACAGCGATCGAAATAGGGCGGATAAATGACCGTCATTCCTTCTTTTACAAGCTGTAAATTAACCGACTGGCTCCCCTAGTAAACTTCAGCCACCGTTTTGCCGTAGCGATCAATATCAACCACGCGAAGCTGAACTTTCTCACCCGACGGCAAAATGTCCTTTAGCCGTTGAGTCGCAGCGTCTCCTCCGGTTTGATCCTGCTCTGGGGCATCTACATAAGCCAGGCGAATCGTTGCTGTTTGGCTTCCTGTCCGAACGCGTAGCGTATCTCCATAGACTCGCCATCCCACTACAGAGTCGCAGCGACTTGACATGGCACAGAGCCCTCTACTTGGAACAGGTTTCCTGAAACAATTTACCTGGGGTAGCGCGTCAAATCAGCAATGTAACAAAAGGTCGTCAGATCCGAAGGGTTTCCTTTTGTTCTCGTTGGGGATGGCGCTGTCTGTGATCCCCGTTCTGCGGGACGATCGCTTGGCAAAATCTTCATATCCCAAAAATTTTTATTTAGAAGAGGTAGAAGTTT
>NZ_JACJOR010000569.1:0-8023 GCF_014695615.1 Leptolyngbya sp. FACHB-711 | reverse complement strand
GACTTCAGGGCTTTGTGCCTGCGGTTCAGGTGCTCGCCGCCAGCGTCATTTATCAGCAAATTATCGACAACATTGTCGCGCCCCGGCTACGAGGTGATTTCACCGGACTCAATCCTATTTGGATTATTATTTCCCTGCTCATTGGTGGACGAGTCGCCGGATTTGTGGGCGTGGTGCTAGCAATGCCGATCGCCGCCACCATCAAAAGCACGATCGAAGCCATGCGCGTTTCAGACGAGCCACTTGCACCAGAAGCAGAACCTTAGATACGTTCTGAATTTGAAGCCTGCCCTGAACAGGTTGAATAGAAATGCAGGCAGGAATGGTCGTCGCTTCCAAGCTGAATTACCCAGAAAAAAAGGCGTTGCTGAATTTGAGTATGATACGCCCCCCTAGCCACCTAAAGTTGGGGGGAACCAGGATTCAAAGTCCCTCAGCATTGGGGGATTTAGGGGGCGATACAGAAGCTGAATTTGCACCCTTCATATCCCGATTCAGCAACGCCCAAAAAATGTCCCCTCACTTTATAAGCAAGAGGACAGTTCTTATCATTCAGTTGTCTTATTAAGGCATCGATCGAGCCATTCAATTCATGTTTAAATCTAGGCTTGATTGCGCCACTGGCGAGTAAATTCACTCAGCGTTGCGGCGGAGAGCTGGGTTTGCAGCCAGTTCAATGCCTGAGGCTGATGAGGATTTTGTTGCGGGTTGTAATTCGCTTTCAGATCAACAAGCATGATCGGGATAAACCGCAGCACCATCCAGGTTTTAGCACCGACAATGCCGTCTGCCTCAAGCTCATTCTTTGCTTGAAATGCCACAACTGCCGCACGAGTTGCCGGACCAAATGTACCATCTACGGTCAGACCAGAATTAAACTTATTCAGCAGCTTTTGCAGTTCGACGACGGCCGCGCCACTGCTGCCTTGCTGAAGGGTCGGATCGCTAATGGGCGGAGCATTACGCCAGCGACGAGCAAATTCTGCTAGGGTTTGCAGCGGAATCTGCGTTTGCAGCCAGAACAAGGCTTCTCTTTGATGCGGATGCTTTGCCGGGTCGTAGTAGGTTACAACATCCACCAGGCGAAGCGGCTGCACCGGAACCGATCGCAAAGCTACCCAGGTTTTTGGACCCACAATTCCGTCTGCTACCAGCTGATTGTCGCGCTGAAACTTACGAACTGCCGCATCAGTTGCCGAACCAAAATCTCCGTCTACTGCCAGCGTTGCTCCTTTCGTGTTCAGCAGTTTTTGCAGCTCGATGACTGCCGCTCCTCGATCGCCCCGACGCAAAATCGGATCGGATGCAGCGTTTGCCTGAGCCGGATTAAATGCTTTAGAAGCTGTCATAAAAACTCCCCTTTGTTGATGGATGGAAAGGATAATTGGAATTGCAAGATTTGAATTTCGGATTTGTCTAGCTTATTGACTCAATACAAAGACAAGTTCACCAATTCAAAATTCGATCGAATAAACGTCGAATTGACCTTAATGAGTTAACAAAGCGATCGGCGTGTTGATCCTTAAAGCTAGCTCAATCAATTCATAAAAGTTAACTTCACCTGAATTATCAAAACTGAAGTAATACCCTGATTAACTTGGCTTCAGGTGTTTTTCACCCTCGTTCGTGTACCAGGTTATTCGCTACGAATCCGCTAACACCTCGCCCGTTTAGGCAATTCCATCTCCCCCGATCGGGCGATCCAAAAAGAGGATTAAAAACAGGACAAACGACTGAGAAATTGAGAGGACACCGCGCTAAAGAAAAGTAGCACTGGAGGGGCTAAAACGTTTATTGTCTAGCGTTTTGTAAAGTGCTCGAATCGAGCTGAAACATTAGGGGCGTGCCACTCTGACCACCGTTCAAAATCAACACTTTGGCATTGTCTGAACTTGCAAGCTGCTGCGTTGCCTCGATCGCCTTTAGTTGCAGGGTTTCACCGGTCAAACTGCGGGCAATAATTGCCTGCGCCTCAGCGATGCCGCGTGCCTCCACTTTTTTGCGTTCTGCCTCTTGCCGGGTCTGCTCCAGGGTGAAGATCATCTGTCGGCTTTGCTGTTCTGCTTTGAGTTTTTCCTGAATGGCAGCTTGCAGCGTCTCAGGTAATTTGATTTCTCGCAAAAATGCATCCTGCACGGTGTATCCCAGCGGCGACAGTTGCTCGGTCAACCGCTCCCGAATACGATTGGCAACCTCTTGCCGTTTATTCGAGTAGATGGCTTCTGCGGGATAGCCTGCCGTCACTTCACGCACGATCGATCGAAACTGAGAAATCAAAATTTCAGATTCATCCGTGCCGATTTTAGCAAACACATCCGATGCCTTCTGCGGATCAAGCTGATATTGCAAACTCACATCCACTGTGAATGCCAACCCTTCTTGGGATGTCGATTCGATCGTTTCTTTCACATCTTTGAGACGAGTTGATAGCTTTTCGACATCTGAAAACGGATTCAGAAGATGAACTCCCGGATTCAACGGACGCTGATCGACTTTGCCAAAAAACTGCACCACGCCCACCGATCCCGCAGGAACCACTACAAGGCTCTTGGCGATCGTCGAAAAGGCGGCAACTCCTGCAATCAGACCCGTCACAACCCGAATTGCAGTGCGGCCCTGCTTTTGCGAAATTCGGCTGCTGTTCAAGAAAAGCAGGATGGCAACCAATGTTGTGATCAGCGATGAAATGAAGCCCATCTTTGTTCTCCTGATAAAGGCGATCGGGCTTAGTATTCACCGTTTTGGGCAATGCATATCGCCATTAATATGAACTTAAACCAGTGGGAACCGTTCTACCAATGGGATGGGCAAGAATAAAGACCAACGCTTCACTTAAAACTGCCTGTAGAACTAGGAATGCGATCGCAATGTTGGCAATGAGCAGAAGTTTGAGGAGGAATGAAGCGGAGACGGTTACTAGAATTCGTTTATCATCTGAATCTGCTACATAACGGCAAAATGTAGCGGCGGCAGACAATCTCAGCAACTCCTCTAGCGGTTTTCGACCGTCCGCTGCCATAAAGTGTTGGGCTGTGGCAGCTACTTTCCAGATTGCTGTTGTCCAGATTGCTGTTGTAAAAGCCTCTTCACTGACTCGACAATAGCAGTCTCATCCTGGAACTCAGAATTATTAATTTCCAAATCCCACGGAAGATTAACCAGCAATGCACGTTCGTTTATTTCTTTTAATCTGCGATCCGAAACAGGAATGTGGGCTGATGCATCCCTCGCCATAACTCGCTCTAGGCAAGTATCCAACGGAGCCTTCACATGAACAATAAACAGACGGAAGCTTTGACGCAGTGCAGCTAATAACTCTGGGAAGGTATAGGCTGTGCCTGTTGATTCGATACAAAGGGTGGAGTTGGATTGAGCTAACTCATCTAACTTCTCCAACACAATTTGGAATCCTCGTTGTTCCAATGGAATTCCTGCCAACTCTGGTTCTTGTCGAAGAATTTCAAGAAATATAGGCTCAATCCGTAGGAACTTTACATCTAGATATTTCTCCAAAACTCCACCAGTGAATGTTTTGCCAGATCCTTTTAGCCCCACGAGCAACAACAGATTACATGGTTTTGTATTGAAGGATGAGTACATACCGTAATTATGAATTGCGATCGCTGCTAAACAGCAATGGTAGTGCTAAATCGGTAAGGATGCGTTGTAGTGGTGAACAAAGTACCAAATTGCTCCAATATGGTTCTCTAATTTCTTAAAAAACGACAACGTCTTCCTCACTAACCGTGATACTCGCTGGCGTAAGGTGCAGTTAAACCGCTCAATGTAACTCGTTTTACCGAACAATCATACGTGCAGTAGATAAGACGCTACATCCTTTTCCGTGAGGAGCGTCATCCGAATGCATTGGGAGTTGAGAGCGAGGCTTTTCTAACACGGATTTAATGCTCAGCCCTGGCAATAATCAATCTCAACTTTAGTTGTCTGGTGCGATCGCCTTAAATATACAAAAGAAGCGATCGCTCTCCACTACTTACTAGCTTTGCAACCCAGAAATAAGATAATTACAACAAAGTATTTCTGAGCATAATCTTAAAGGTTGTCCAGCCCTTTTCGCTGTTGACTGTAATTTCGCCTTCCAGTTGCTCAACCAATTTCTTGGTCAGTGTCAGTCCTAAACCAGTGCCACCCTGATTCCATAAATCTGCATTGGGGACACGGTAAAATTTCTCAAAAATGTGAGGAATTTCGGCTGGGGGAATTTCTGCCTGGTTACGAACCTCAAATCGTGTTATCAGCAAAGGGGATTGATCAGGATGAGATGCGTCGAGGTCTTGACTAAGGGTGAAGCAAATTTCGCATTGGGAAGGAGTGTACTTGCAGGCATTGTTGAGCAGTTCTGCTAAAAGCCGCGCCAGGCTATCGGGGTTGGAATAGAGAGCGTGTAGCGTTGCAGGCAGATCTAGCGTGAAGGTTTGCTGTCGATCGTGCAGTCGCGATCGAAACGATTGGATGATGGGAGGTAGCCATTCCTTTAAATCAATGGGTTCTAGAGCGATCGGCTGGTCGCTGGCTTCCAGTCGTTGTAAATCGAGTAGATCGTTAATGAGTTCAACTTCTCGCTTACACTCTGTTTCTAAAATGTTGAGGTACTGCTGTTGTCGCTCTAAGTTGGGTGCCAATCGCAGCATGTGAATGGCTAATTTCATATTAGAGACGGGAGTTCGCAGTTCGTGAGACACGGTACTCAAGAAGTCGTCTTTGAGGCAATGTAATTTCTGTAATTCTTCAACCTGGTTTTGGGCTGCTTGGTACAGCCGTGCCTGACGAATAGCGATCGCACATTGATTTGCCACCTGTTGCACCAGACGAATTTCAAGATCACTATAAATTTGGTCAGGTTGGCGAAACAACCAGATGTCTGCCAAGATGCCTTGTTCGCCAAACACAGGGCAGGCGAAAATGCTGGCGCGGAGTCGATTAAACCGGGGGAATAACTGACAAAATTGGAGAGTTCGCCCTTGTATGAGGTGTGAGTGGATGCCAAGGGGGCCCTCATCTAGCGCGATCTGCTTCCCCTGGCTAGCAGCCCAATCGGGTTTTGCATACTCGTAACTAATGAGTAAAACATTTTGCTCCAAGTCATAAATTGCGGTTGAGCAACATTCGGCAGTCAGTACTGCTGTTACTTCTCGCACAACAGTTTGCAAAATTTGCGACTCGTCTAGGGTGTCGCGCACTTGGTCAGTAATGCGTTTGAGCGTTGCTTCAAAGTCAAAAGCTTGTTTCAGTTGCAGCGATCGCTCCTGTAGTTCTGCCGTTCGCTGTTCGACCCGCGCCTCTAGTTCCTCGTTAGCGTCTTCTAGTGCAGTAAACGAGGCTTGCAACTGAGCAGACATGTGGTTAAAGGCTTGAGTGAGTTCATCCAATTCTTTAATATTTCTAGCGGCTATGGTTTGATCTAACTTGCCATGAGAAATTTGTTGAGCCGCTACAATCACACGGGCAATAGGTTGGGCAATCCAATAGGAAGTCAAGATACCCATTAGGGTTGACACAACCAATGCTATAAAACACAGCAAAATTGTGGTACGGGTATTCGCCTCAATGGGTTCCATAAAGTCGGCTTCTGGAACGACCACCACAATCAGCCAATCTAACCCATATCGATCGCTAAACGGAGCCACCTGAATCAGGTATTGTTGCTCATCAACGGTATAAGTAAGTTGCTGACTACGACGAATATTGTCAAAGCTACCGAAATAGCGTTCGATGTGCTGGGTAGTTTGCCGGGTGACTAGATCTCGACTGGCGATCGCCGCTATCTGTTTCCGTTTCTCCTCTCCGTTCGACTGCTGCAGGAGAAACGGTTGCTCAGAGGTAGAACTCGCGATCAGATTACCTGACCGCTCCATAATGTATGTTTGTCCAGAGTGCCCAATTTTTAGGTTGCTTAAATAGTTGCCCAATTCAGCGAGAGATAGGGTAGCATTGGTCGCGCCCAACAGTTGCCCCGTTTGATCATAAAAGGGACGGGTGGCACTAATTGCTAACCCCATTGATGAGAAGTAGGGATAAACGTCAGTCCAGGTCGGTTGTCCAGCTTGAACGGCTTCGACGTACCAGGGGCGGTTGCGTGGATCGAAGGTCGTGTTGACCTGAAGTAAGCGATCGCGGTTACCTTGTTGATCAATGCTATAGGTGTGGTACTGACCATTGGTAGATGAATCAATCGCCCGGATGACCAGAGAGCCACCAGGCGTCCGATCGACCGAATGAATAGTTCCTTGCTCACTGCCAAAGGCGATCGGTTGTAAAGAGTTAAACACGCGCATTTGTTGCCAGAGATGTCGCTCTACGCTGGCTGCGTTCTGCAAATTTATCGTGTTAAATTGAACGGCATTCGCATTGATTTTTGTAACGAGTTGGGGCGTTTCGACGTAATCTGCTAAATGTTGAGAGATCCGTGCTGTTACTTCATCTCGCAACTGAGAGGCAACATCATTGACTGCATTCTGACCATTACGTAATGAGAAGACAGCCGTTAACCCAACCGCGATCGAAACCTGCAAAACAAAGGGAATAATCAGAACAGCGCGAAGCGGCACTCTAAAGGGAGGCTGGGATACTGGGCGCAATGTTTTTTTCAGTTGCATCAATGCTTTTCAGCAACTCAAGCTAGGTAGGACAACTATTCCTTATCGTACTCAGTTCTTCTCACAGTATAAAAAATGATTTATGGTTGATAATTCTTCGCAGGCAAACTAAAAACTAGTGAGCATAATATTAACTCCAGAAGTTCAACTATAGAAAATGTAACAATACCTCATTTATCACTCCTCAAAAACACTTGCAATTTCATACACATGAAACTCGTTCTCTGCCAACCCTCGCCAGTAATCCCGCACTGGCGCAAACCGTTCTTCACTCAATAACCTATTGAAGTGCTCTAGCGTACTCCAAAACCCGTAATTCATTGTCCGTGTCCCATCTAGTGAACGATGAAAGTTGACACATAAGAGATCGGAATGTTGAAGCGAAATCGGTGGAATCTCAGCTTCCAATGCTACAAGACGGGGCTGGTTTTCAGGTGATAGGCGGAACTCTCCAAGGTGCAATAATCGTCCTGCTTTAATGGTCAAATCTGCGTCATCCGGCTGGGAAACGACAACTTCATACACATGAGAATCCAATAAATTAAATCCTGAATATCCCTGCTCTGATTCTATAAAATCTATGTATGCCTGTTCTGTTTTCCATTGTAGATAGCACATGACTCGCTCTCCATCAAGGCTACGATTCACGCTACCCGATGCACATTCAAGCTGAGATTGAACAACAAATTGCACATAATTTGAGAGCTGTTCAGCAAGTTCTTGTTGCTTGTCTAAGGAAGTAGAGAATAAGTCGATCGATGCCAGCAAAGTGTTGTCCTTTTGAATCGCAACCATTCTGTGATCCCAAGTTTGAATGATCAGTGGGTTGTTAGGCTGTTTTTGCTTCTACATGAACAACATTGTAGAGATGAAACTCGTTACGGGCTAAACCCTCCCAATACGGCTTATCTGGATTGAACCCAGGCTGCTTGAGAATTGCCTCAAATGCCTCTTTGCTCTCCCATTGCCCATAATTGAACATACGCGTTCCGTCTAAACTGCGGTGAAATGTTGCTGAAATTAATCCTGATGAATTACTCATCGCTCGCTCAAGTTCATCCGTTGTTCGCTTCACCATTTCTGGTTGATTTGATGGCATCATCCGAAACTCAGCGAGATGCGTAATGCGATCGCAATGTTGGCAATGCACAGAAGTTTCAGGAGGAATAAAGCGGAGACGGTTACTAGAATCTGTTTATCATCTGAATCTGCTACATAACAGTTCAAATCAGCGGCAACAGAGAACTTACAATGAAGATGAAAGCATCGCGGTCTGTCCTCTACATTTGAATTGTTAGATTTGATTAAGCTTGTTTTTAAGTGGATAACAGTTTTCAATTACATTTTGAATCTCGGCTTCTGAGAAGCCAAGAACTTTCAAGAAATGCAATTGGAAAATAATTTCC
>NZ_JACJOR010000568.1:0-13405 GCF_014695615.1 Leptolyngbya sp. FACHB-711 | reverse complement strand
ATCGTCGCTGCTTCTTTGGGTTGTCCCATACTTTAGACCGCTTTGCCAGATGCAAAACGTCATCAATCTGGCTCCTTAGAGAAGGCTCGCTGTCATTGTTCGTCTTAGGGGATTTGAGGATAGCGAGCCTATCCTTGATTTCACTTAAGGATAAGTCTTGGGCAATTGCTTCTCCTAAAAGCTGTTTACGCTGGGTATCGTCTTTCACACGGGCGATCGCCTGCGCCTTAGTGTAGGCAATCTTGCCAGCCCGAAGTGCCTCAAGAATTTCCGGCGGCAGTCGGAGCAGAGGTAGGCGGGTCGTTGCAAAGGACTCCCAGGTAATTGTTCCTACTTCAGTAAAAACAGCCTGAACTACCTGAGCCTCAGAGTTAATCAAAACGTTTTGATTAACTGTACCGATTGCCTCATTTCGCATTTTATAGAGGAGGGGAGGAACGTCGATCGGTGAAATTTTGAGCCTGAGAGCCAGCAACTGTAAGATTCCCTCTGTCTCCTCAACAGGGTTCAGATCCTCACGCTGCAAGTTCTCAACCAGAGCCAGCTGTAGTGCTTCTTCATCACTCAGTTCTCGGACCGTCACTGGGATATCAGCCAGTCCCACTTCCTGGGCTGCTCTAAATCTTCGTTCCCCAGCAACCAGTTCGTACAGCCCCTCTTTCCCAGAAGGTCTCACCAGGACAGGCTCAAGGACACCGTGCTGCCGAACAGACTCCGTAAGCTGTCGAAGCTTTTCAGGATCAAAGTAGCGCCGGGGCTGACTCGGTGGGAGGGTAATTGAACTAATTGGGAGGCTCTGCTTATTTGAAGTGCTCTCAGGCTCAAACTGCCACTCATCTTTCAAACTATTTCGCTTTGCCATAGCTCAGAGCCTCTTCAAACAGACTGTCATAATCTTTTGCAGCAGAGTTTGCAGCTTCTCCCGACATCGTAAATACTGTTGCTGCCTGCCCAGGCGCATCAGCGATCGCTTGGCGCTGGTAAATTACAGAATTCAGCAGAACAAAGCCCTGAGTATTACTCAAAGCTTCCTGTGCTTCCCGCATCAATACCGTCCCCCGCGCAGCACGGCTCAGGAACATCGCAGCCTTGGGTGTACCCTTTCGGATCTTCTGTGCCTGATGGACTAGGCGCACAATGTCCTTAGCAGAGAGCAAGTCTAAGTTGGAAGGCTGTACTGGGACGATCGCCAGATCCACACTGAGTAATACAGACTTAGCTGGCTCACCCAAAACAGAGGGGGAATCGACAACGACTGAATCATACTCCTCAGATAGCTTTGCGATCTGGTCAAACAGGTCATCGGGATCATCAATTACGACAGAGGGCATATTGAGCTTCTTGAGCCACTGACTGGAACTCATCTGACCATCTGAGTCAATCAGGATCACACGTTGCTGCTTCTGAGATAGCCAATATGCTAGATGGACAGCCGTCGTTGACTTACCACATCCCCCTTTTCTGTTTAAGACGCCAATGAGCATTGCTGTTCTGATAACCTCTTTGCTCTTCATGATGCCAGGAATTGCATCTCTGGTTGACTAAAATCCTGCTAATTTTAAGCCAAAAACATAAGGTTGTGTCACGATAAGGGACTGAACCGCAGATTTCCAGAGTGCTAGTTTTGTGAGCGATCGCCGGCTTTCCCTGCCCCAGGGCTACGATGATTTTCTAAATCGACTCAAAGAGCGCATTAAGACTGCTCAGGTCAGGGCAGCGCTGGCTGTAAATCAGGAACTGATCTATCTCTACTGGCAAATCGGGCGGTCCATTCTTGAACAGCAACAGAGTGAGGGATGGGGAACCAAAGTTATCGAACGCTTGGCGAAGGACTTACGGAAGGAGTTTCCAGAGATCAAAGGGTTTTCCCGCTCCAACCTGGGTTACATGAGGGCTTTTGCAGAGGCATACCCAGATGAAGCAATTTACCAACGCTGCGTTGGTAAATTACCGTGGCGGCACAACATTACCCTCCTCGACAAGCTAAAGACCCAGGAACAACGGCTCTGGTATGCAGAAAAAGCTATTGAAAACGGCTGGAGTAGAGATGTCTTAGTCTGGCAAATTGAAAGTAATCTCTTTGGACGACAGGGTAAGGCTGTCACCAATTTCGATCGCACCTTGCCTCAGCCACAGTCAGATTTGGCAAAGGAGTTAATCAAAGACCCCTACAATTTTCAATTCCTTTCCATACAGGGTAACGTGCAGGAACGCGAGCTTGAGCAGGCTCTTGTCCATCACATCCGGGACTTTCTGATAGAACTGGGCATTGGATTTTCCTTTGTGGGCAGCCAGTACCATCTTGAGGTTGACGGGGAAGACTTCTACCTGGACTTGCTCTTCTACCACCTCAAGCTACGCTGTTTCATCGTAATCGACCTGAAGATGGGAGAGTTTCAGCCTGAATACTCTGGCAAGATGAATTTTTATGTGTCGGCAGTGGATGACCTCCTGCGCCACCCTACTGATAACCCTACGATCGGACTGATCCTCTGTAAGTCTAAGCGGAAGACAAAGGCAGAGTATGCTCTGCGAAACTTGAACACCCCGATCGCGGTGGCAACCCATGAACTACCTGGGGGGCTTCAGGCAAGTCTCCCATCTATAGAGCAGTTAGAGATGGAGCTAGAGGCGATCGCCTCTGACATAGAGAAAAATTTACCAGAGTGATGTAGTCCATGTCCCGCATAATTTTGCACGTGTCCTGTCTCGTCCCCTTATTTTGAGGTTTGCAGGGAGATCTGACCGTACCGTACTCGCCGGCAGCATCCGTTTCCAAACCTGAGCCAACCCTAGCGATTGGCAACCATTAGATCGAGGCGGAAACTCTATAAATATTGCAGAAATTGGCTTGGTAGTTTTGGATTTCCCCATCGGTTCTTAGAGCATCCTGAGAGGTACAGACGTTTTTTAGCTCGGGTCAAGGCTACATAGAAAAGGCGTTTTTCTTCCTCAATGTTTCCATCTTGTACACTGTGGTAACTAGGAAATTCGCCTTCTGTCATACCGGCAATAAAAACGTGGTCGAATTCTAAGCCTTTGGCTTGATGGGCTGTAATGACAACCACTTGATTATTTTGTTCTGAAATATGGTCTAAATTTTTTGCTAGTGCTGTAAACTCTAGCAAACCCCGGAGAGCCGTATCGGGATGAAGGGAGGAATCGTCTTTCTCCTGGAAAATTTTCATAAGTTGGGCTAGGTTCTGGATGCGGCTCTGGTCAGATGCATAATGACGAGCTAGCCCTGAAGATTGCAGGATGTGCTTCAAAAGCTTTGCAGGACGTAACTGTTGGCTGAGTTGCTTCCAGTTACTAATTTCTTCTGCGAGGGGGGCAAAATCTTCACCGTGTTTGGAGTAGAGAGCTACTCGATCGCTCGATTGATTCTCCACGAACGGCATCAAGTAGGCTAGAAGCTCCGTTGTAGTTCTGACATCATCCATTGCATGATGATTTGGACTTGATGTGAGTTTTAGCTTCTTAGCAAGGTTTTCGAGGCTATAACTTTCCGTAGCGATGAAGCGATGGGCTAAGTTCCACGTATCAGCCCACTGCCAGGTAGGAACTTGGATACCCGCTCTTTGAGCATGGGCAGTGACCATTTTGATATCAAATCCTACGTTGTGACCAATCAGCAGAGCATCACCGACAAAGTCGTAAAAGTTCTCTAAAACGGTTCTTGCAGGTTCTCCGTGCTCTTTTAAGAACTCATTACTGTAACCATGAACATGTTGGGACTCACCGACATCTGAAGCGTCAGAAATATAGGCATGGAATGGTGCTTCTTGAAGCTGACCGTTGACCAACTTGACTGCTGCAATTTCGACAATGTCGTCCACAACGGAAACGCCTGTTGTTTCTACATCAAGGACAACGATAGTTCCATTGGTGTAGGCTTCGATGATGTTGCCTAACGGGTCATCATGGGTGAAGGGTTGGGGGGCAGCCAAATCGGTTAGACGAAAACTACAACTCAAACCTTCGCTATAAATCGCACGAAGTTTATCTAAGCTGATACCGCGTTTAGGTGACAGGATTAAACGTTTGAAGGCGCCCGTATCAAATGGGTTAGTAATGAAACGTAAGTAGGATAGCGCGTCTTTAATTTCCTGACGCATAAAAAACTGGTATTGATCAACAGTAATGCAAGGAATACCTACCTCTGTAAGGGTTGCCGCGACATGTCGAGCCTTTCGATGAGTACGGGCTAATACAGCAAGTCGGTTAAACTGGAACTCCGCTCCGTGTCCCGCTGCTAGGGTTTGAATCTGTTGAGCAATCCATAGAGCTTCCTGGTTCCAATCAGAAGCAATGTGGGTGAGGATATCCTCGCCAACATCACAGGATGGTGCAGGGTTAATAGAGGTGTGCCGCTGGTCAAAACTGTTTGCAAAATTTGAAGCAGTCCCCAGTAAGATTTTGGTTGAACGGTAGTTTAGAGAAAGGCTGTAAGTTATTGGATGAAATTCCTGATCAAAGCAATCTAGCACCGTACTTGGCTCAGAACCTCGCCATGCATAGATAGTCTGGTCTAAATCTCCAATAAGAGCCAGGTTGCCACTGCGTACCGCTAATGCTCGGACAATTTCATATTCTCCCAAGTGGGTATCCTGTACTTCATCTACCTGCGCGAAATCAAAGCGATCGCGCCAACGCTGTGACGCGGTAGGTGAGCAATGCAGCATAGAGCGGGTGTAGAAGATGAGATCAGCAAAGTCAAGAGCATGGCGATCGCCAAGTACCTTTTGATACTTAAGCGCAATTTGCCGATCACGATAGTCTAGTGCTCCAAATAAGCTATCTAAAACTAGATCAATCGTTAGCTGCTCCTGAGATGCTTTCGATTTGCAATCAGCGATTTGATTCAGTAGGTTCCAAACCTCTTGGTCTTCATCAAACTTAGACAGATTCTTGAGAATCTCAAAGCAGTCGTTATCGTCATAGACAGCAAAATCGGTGGGTAAACCAATGGTTTGGGCTTCTACCTGTAGCATGTGAGCACATAGCCCGTGGAAAGTTTTGATAGCCAGTTTTCGGTAAACTTCAGGTTGGAACTTTGCTAAGCGATCGCCCATTTCTCTGGCTGCCCGGTTTGTAAAGGTCAAGCACAGAATGCGTTCAGGAGCAAAGCCTTGACTAACTGCATTGGCAACACGTGCAGACAGCACTGAAGTTTTACCAGTTCCAACAGGAGCTAAGACACGAATACTTCCCTTGATATGGTTAATAATATTTTGCTGCTCACAATTGAAGGAGAGCCTATCCATGTTAACCTAGCTCCTGTTGGCAACATTGTGTGTTTAATGTGCTTAATGTAACTAGAAGATAGGGAAATCACTTAGGAAAAGAAAGTTTTACTTGGTTTAGATGAATTCGCTTAAACCCTTCTACTTTCAAAGAATTCAAGAATTATTTCAGGATGTTTTGAGTACTTTCTTTTATGACTTGTCCTTTTCAGGTAATAAAAAGGGTCCTACTTTACTTAGAAGTAGGACCTTGCTCTTACAATCAGGTTCTAGCAAAAATGAAAAGACAGCTTAGTAGCTGCCCGTCCTCGTTTCAACTTGATGATTACCTCCAATCGGGAGTGATTACTTCTTGAGAAAGAATGGACGAATTACCGCTACAAAACCCGTTGCGGAAAGTACTAAAGCAACCAGCAGCAATAGGGTAAGGGGTATAAGACCAAACTGATAAGACGGACAGTCCCAGAGACAAATGTTTCCAAGTAGAGGATGGATATCGAGCAGCATACTGAATGGATGTAGAAAACTAATGGGTACGAAAGAACTGTGCTGAGGATTAATGTTTTACAGCTTCTAACCCTTCACGGCAAGCAATTGACTCTAAAACTTCTAATCGCTGCTGTAGTTGTTGTAGTTGATTTTGATGGAGAGATTCGTTGTGGTGAGCACGCATCCAAATAGTAACCGTGCTACTAGCAGCCGCAAACACGATGGAGAGAGGCAGTAATACTCCTTCCTGAGTTAGCGCAAGGATTGGAATGCAGGCAAACATTGAGAGAGCAGAGAAGCCCCAAATCCAGATTGTTGCTCGTAAACAAGAATTAGCTTTTGGGGGAGAAGAGGTTTGAGTAGACATTGTCATCAGTGATTACTCAGCTATTCCGTTCAGAATTTCGGCTTGATGACTTGGATGAGTAAATTGCCAGGTTTTATAAGCAATAAGACCCACTCCAGCAGCAGCAACAACAGGAGCGGCGGCAGACAATGAGAGACCAGCTACCATACCACCACCTACCCAGCTACCAACAGCAGCAAGCCCAGAAGTAATGCCAGCAGCACTTAAACCACTGACCGTTCCAGCACTAGAAACGGTTGCAATTGTTGCAGCACTGCCTCCGATCGCACCTACAATTACTCCCCCTGCAAATGCCTCTGCCTTACCTGAATTGTCACGGATAATGATCACTGAAGGAGGTACAACAACGGGAGGTACAACAACAGGAGGGGGCGTCACGATAGTGATACAGCCACCTTTATTGTTCAACCCTTGAACACTGCAATCCTGGGACGATGGAGTAGGGGATGTTGAGCCTGATGATGGAGCCGCAAGGGCTGAGTCAACCCATCCTAGAGACAAGGAAGCACTAGAGATAAGCAGAGCCATAAGGAAGGAAACAATACGGTTCCAGATAGCAGTAATGTGCATGGATTGTGAGAAGTTTGGCGGTATGTCGTAAGTTCAGATTGACTTAGAAAGAATTATTCTTGTATCTAATCTAACCCTAAACTCCTAGATCTCCTACACAATGAAAGTATCCAAGAAAAACTACACATTAGCTTCAAAGACTTGCTAGGCAGATCTTTGAAGAATTAGATAGAGTAGGATAAATAATCTCTTTGGTTTGGATTACCCCGTATGAGTATGCAGATATCATGTCTTACTTTATAAAGTAATCAGTATTTTCCGAAACCAGAGTAAATTTGTGCTAAATAACATCTTCTTTGTGGAGCAAATTAAGGTAGCTCGAACTGGTACTTAAGGTTATATGTTGTTGAGTTCTGGGTAAAATCCCCTTGTATCTTGTCGCGCAGCTTGCTTGGCAAGCGGCTCCATGTGGTAGGACCATTAACTACATCTAATCCACTACTGAGGGAGATGCCGAGCAGATCGCTGATGATATAGCGATCGTGAAAATATTCCCAAACGAAAACCTCTGCTTCTAATCCAGATTCATTTAGGGTGCTATTCAACCGGCTAAACCGGGATTTCCAATCAGATTGGGAAAACCGGCTGCGATCGTTTCCTGCGCTGTCATAGCCTTTGGCCGCCACATGAAACTCAATCAATGGGGAGATATCCCTTCTTTTGGCACATTCAAGCAGAAAATGAAATTCCTGGTAACGAGGTTGGGTTGGATCTAAATAGGGATCTATGAAAAGAATTGAGTTGGCATGACTTAATAGAAGTCGTAGATGCTTCAAATAAGAACTGCTTTGCTTGAGGAGTTCAATGGATGAGCCTCTTCTTTGAAAATCATTTAGCTTATCAATTGAGGTAACAAAGCCTTTCTTATCTTCATGTTGCTGAGCAATCTCTCTCAAAGCAACAATCGCTGTAAGTTCCTCCCAGTTATGCGATGCGAGTGCCTCATCAAACCAGGCTGCATGACAGTCGGGTTTATTAGGACCACAAAATGCAACTTTTCTAATCCGCTTCTTTTGCTGAATCTTTTTTAACAGTTCTTTAGCTTTTGGATGGCACTGTTCTGGCGGACTGCTCATCCAATTCTTGAGATAGTTCCACCACTCACCGCCATGCAAATCTCGGACTAGGGCTTCCTCCATTAGGATGGGTTTAAGAATTTGCAGGCGAGCCTCGCATAGATCGGGGCTACTGTAGCAGTCTTGAGCAAAGATATTGGGAATTAGGGCGTATTCGACCAGCATAGTTAGGCAAAAACTTCCTCTAAACCTTCTTCAAAGAAACCACCAGGCCATGCTTTGACTAGCTCTCCTCGTTTATTCAGGGGCATTTCCTGAACGATGCTGGAGGGGCCTACTGGATCGACGTAGAGAACACAAATGTCGTCTGGGGTTACTGGAAGACAACCCTCTGGCAGGGTTTTGTTATAGGTTTCCCGCATTCGACGCATGATTCTCAGCAGCAGATGCTCACTGTGGGTTTCCAGGATGAAAGTGTTTTTTTGCCCCCCTAAAGCTGATTCAATAAACACGTCGGCAAGTTCAGATTGAAGTCGGGGATGCAAGTGGAGTTCTGGCTGTTCAACTGCTACTTTTGAATTCTCCAGGGCGTAGCAAGAGACGAGAATTGGCAATACTTGGCTAACACCAATACCCACATCACGGTGGCTAACGGGAGTTTGAGAGCGTTGATCAACCAAGACCAAATCAACAGTTCTTTCGCTGCTGCTGGTGGCAAGATGTTTCACCCATTCATCTGAAACATCTTCTGTATCCAGCAGGATTGAGATTAGCTCTTCAATCTCCGGTAACGTATGGGCTGGTCGATCGGGTGCCGAGAGCGATTCGATATCTCCCATGAGCCGTTCAATCTCAGATTGAATTTCAGCCCCAAAGCCTGAAGCGTGGGCAATGAGCTTCACTGCTAATTTTTGGAATGCTTCATTCAGCAGGGGTAGCATCTCAGTAGCCAGGTCAGAACCGGGAATGAAATCCCGGAGGACTAACTGGTAGGGAGTCTTCATGCGCTCGGGGTTCGACAGCCAGAAGTTGACCTTCTCGCGCACTTTAGTATTGGTCAACAAAGTTTGCCATGCAGCACCTCCACCTGCTTCCCAGTTGGAGTCTTGCTGGCGGGCTGCTCCAAAATGGCGGGGAGGATAGGAGCGGAAAGGACCGAGATAGCGCAAGCGTTTGAAGTCAGACTCAACGGTTTGAGAAATTCCTAGAATTAAGTCATGCAGTCGGCGAACGAGCCAGAATTGCAGAATGGTGACTAAGTCTTGTTGGCGATCGCCTGATCCCCCTGATCCAATGGGGAGCATACCCGCTCCAAAGAGGGCTGCTGTACTATCAGCTAGCCCTCCAACAATCCCTTCTCGTCCAAAAGCTCGACCAAGGGCTGCCGTATCCGCAGCGGTTATGCTTGCCAAGGCAGCTTTAGGAATTTTCCACCGTCGTTTCTGAGTGGTATATTTGTCGTCGTCAGCGATTTCGATCCCAGGTGGCAGCCAGTTCAGGACTTGAGCCGTGATTTCGGGGGCAAGTTCATTGATGGCTGATTCAATCGCTTCGCGATCTGCTTCAGTTAGTTCGGTAGCTGTAGTTTGAGTAGCGACAATGGCATCAATAATTTGCGCGATGATGGGGTGGTCGTAATTAAGCCGATCGCACCGTAAGATTTCACCTCCTTGACGAGCACTCATGTAGATGATTTCTTCGCGATCGCCCTCAATTGAGAAGGATTGAACGCGTACCTGCCCCGCATCTAGCCCAATCGTAATGGATACCGTAAGGGTTTTGATCGGCTTCAAAAATTCATTCAGCCGTGTTGGAAACTGCTTGGGGTCTAACTCTAATCCCCATTCCACCAGCTTACGACGATCGCGCTTGTACACATACTGACCAAAACCACCCAAATCAACCGCATCGCCTCCAATGGTGGTGGTGTAGGCATCTAATTCGCCAGTTTCAAAGGCATGACGCGCTAAAAGTAAACTATGAATAATGCTGGACTTACCAGAACTGTTAGGACCATAGATGAGCGTAATGGGTCGAATGGGAATTCTTTGGGTATTGGCAAATGCTTTGAAGTTTCCGAGGGTGAGGCTTTTAACCAAACCAGGTGACTCAAAAAATTTTTGAATTGCCTGAGTATCTGTTTTAAGCCTTTTCTGTAACTGAGGAACTTGATTATGTAAAATGGTTTCCCAGGCGCGAGCGCTATAAGCTTGTAGTGCAACGTCATGCTCAATTGCCGCTAAGGCTAACCCCAACGTCATCGAGGGAGTGCCACCTGAATAATCTGCATAAAGTTCCAAGTCTTGTTGGGTTTCTTGCAGTTGTTGAATCTGTTCAGAGATTTCTGCATAGCAAGCATTGAGATCATCAGGCTGCTCTAACGGAATCAGCGTAGTGGTGCAGTTTTTGCGGCTGGCTTCAATATTGGCTTGAATATCTTGAATACGATCGATGTATTCATCTGAGGTGAAGAAGAATACATGGTTAGGCTGTCTGCGGTTAATGGCAGTTTGAATGTGAACCAGGTTACTGGAAGTAGTTAATAGAATGACATTTGCCATATGCCCTCACGCCCCAAGCATTCCCAACTGTTCGTACTCTACTGTATGAGAAATACCCAAAACCTTAGCCTGATGCTCCATTTCTTGTAAGAGTTCGTGCATGTGAGCCTTGCGCCATTCAGAAGTAAGTTTGCCTGAAAAAGCTTGATGTAGAAGGTTGTTAAATAAATTATTTAACTTATCCTTGGAGGCTACCTTAAAAGTCTCTAAAGCTTCAAATTCTTGGACAGTTTTAACAAAAACATCTTGTAGATTTTGAGGAGGTACAATTACATCAATGTTGTTCAAGCCTTGTTGATTAATTCCATAGATAGTGGCTCCTGTAATGTACTTCGCAATATGAGCATTGCGAGTTCTAGGATTTGACAGGTAGTAGTGTAAATAAATTGTTTTTATCTGGTCGATATCTGGTTTTATCCGAATAATTGAGGATTCAAAAACAAGGTCTTGTGTAGACTCAGCTATTCTACACGATTTTGCTGCCCCTTCATAAACTAATGAGCGTCGTGCAATTAGTAAATCTTGGTGGCTAAGGGTATACTTTTCAAGATCAGACTTTGAAATATTGACACGCTTAAGGTTACCTCTTTTAACAATGTCGTAGAAAAGATCAGACATATGTACCATTTCGACACCCGCTTTAGAACCAATTTCTTCATAGTTCTCTTTGGGTAAGTACAAGCCATTTTGAGGGTTTTCTCGCAATAAATCAGATAATTTACAAATTTTCCAGCCTTTTGAATTTGTTGCTGGATCACCAAACATTTTGATAAAAAGTGTAGGAAGGATACGATCGCTCATCTCATTAGCCTCAGCCCGCTTCTTTCGCAACGCATCCGCCTGCTCTAAAAGCTCCACAATTCGCCGCTGCTCTGAAATTGGAGGAAGAGGAATCTTTAGCCCCTCAATTTGGCTTGGAGCAATATTAGGTTGTGCTCCTCCATGAGCTAGCTCCCAAATTCTATTGCGAATAGTTGGCGTTCGAGTCCAATACTTCACCCAGCCATAATCAAGTAAATTCTTCTCCTTAATATGAAATTTCCCAACTCGCTGGTTGAGTAAGCAAGGAGTATTTTGTGTTCTAATTACTCCAGTTTTTCCAGTAGTAGCCCCTGTTAGCGCAATTAATAGATCATTATCTTGAAGTAAGAACTTAGAGTATTTCTCTCCAAATTCATAAGGAAGCCGCACAGCGTTTTTGATGTCAACTTCCTGCGCATTAATATCCCCAATTCGTATCAATGCTATTCCTTCACTAACTACATCCTCGCTTTTAAACGCAAATCCTCCTTGTACTCCCGCAACGCTTTCAAATTTAACTGTCTGCCATCTCATCAAACTACTTCCAAATTTAAAGTAAGGTGTTGTCGTAAAAGCAAGGAATATAAGTTTTATCACAGGGAAGCGGATGGCATTTGCACTTACCTCAATTCACTGATTCCACTTCTCGCAACAGCTTCTCTAAGCCTGCCGCAATTTCCTGCTCGATCGCCAATACCGTTCGAATTAACGTTGCGGGATCTTCATCGGGAACTGCTTCTGCGATCTGGGGTTTGTACCGTCCTGCGGCGAGGCTGAAATCGTTTGTAGCGATCGCATCGAAGGTTGCCCACCAGCATCGAGGTTCTTGACTACCCGCCTCTAATAACGTCCCCGTCTCGACTCCAGGCGGTTCCTTAAACCCAGATGCCTGATAAGTCCTCCATTGAGCCATTAGATCAGGGATGTTGTTTTGTTCTGGCGTTTCGGGTCTGCCCCCTCCCACAATCTTGTCGGGGTCAAAGCCGTCATTCTTGACCTCATAGAACCAGACTTTCTGGGTCGGTTGGTTCACCTGCTCCACTGGCTTACGGAACACCAACACTGCTGTTTTTACGCCTGTGTAGGGTTTAAACACACCCGCAGGCAGGGATACCACCGCGAGGAGATTAAAATCTTTGACGAGCTTCCTTCTTAGGTCAGTGTGTGCACTGGTTGAGCCAAATAGCACCCCTTCCGGTACGACAATGGCACATCGTCCACCCGGAGCCAAGGACTGCATCATCGCTCCTAAAAACAGCAGTTCGCTCTTTTTGGAATTCGTTGGCAAATCCTCTCGGATCGAATCCTTTGGCAATTGTCCCGCAAAGGGCGGATTCGCCAGCATCACCTTATAGCGACGCTGCATATCGTCCTCCGTTAGCCCTCCTTGGTCAGACAACACATTTGCTCGCTTCAACCAAGCATTGGGAATGTTGTGCAGCACCAAATTCATCATCGCGATCCGCATCATTTGGCGTGATACGTCATACCCATAGATGGACTGCTCTAGCAACTCCCAGTTAGGCAGCTTATCCCCCATCCCCTTCCGGTAAGTCTGAAGACTAGGGATTGCCTGCTTAGCTTCCGCTAAAGTCTGCCCCCGCTTCTCTAACCAGTCCTCACCATAAATTGGTAACTCAACCGGATTCTCGCTGTACTTTGCCAGCAAATAGTCCACGGCATCAATTAAGAAGCCAGCCGTACCGCAAGCCAGATCGCAGATGGTATCGCCCAAGTCGGGATCAACCATCTCCACCATAAAGGCTCGGATCTGCCGGGGTGTACGAAACTGACCATTTAGGGCAGATTGTCCTAAGTGGGTGAGCAAATACTCAAAAATATCCCCTTTTACATCGGGTCCCATCTTCTGAAAGTTCAGGGTGTCTAACTCGTCCACTACCTGCTTCAGCACATTGGGATCGACAATTTCCAAGACCGCATCCCGAAAGTATTCCGCCACCCTCGGCGCATCTTTCACCAGCGAAGCCATGTAGGGGAAGACCTCATCCCGCAGAAAATCCCGTAGATCTGTACCACTCTTAAACCGCCACTTAGACCAGCGATACCGCTCTGCTTGCTTGTCAAACAGCAGAGTACTTTGTCCCCCCAGCCGCGCCTGAAGCTCGCGGTTTGACTCTTCCTCATCCAGCAGCTTCAAATAAATTAGGTAGGAAAGCTGCTCAATGTAAGTCACCGGGTTGGTGACACCGCCAGCCCAGAGTGTATCGGTAATTTGATTTAGCTTGCGACGCAGCGCCTGATCCATGACCTAACCCTTTATCTGTCCTGAAATTCTACAGCGAATAGCCACTCTGTATCGTTATTGGAACTATCCCGCTGCTTCATCTGGGAAAA